>CAYZKM010000770.1:0-2278 GCA_964478525.1 uncultured Bifidobacterium sp. | reverse complement strand
CGAACGCGGTCTCGGGCATGGCGTTCAGGTCATCCAGGCTTGGCATCATCGTCCTTTCCTGCAGGCGCCGCCGCGGCCGTGAAAATAAGCAGTGTGGTGGATGCGGCGGCGATGGTCACGTCCGGCCGGCATTGGACAGAAATTGCGCACACTCGCCCTATTCCGCGCCTCCCCCGCAGCATAACGCATGGCCGGCCATCGGTTGGCGCCGTTCCGGCGCGGAGAAAACCCATCTACACTCGCCCCCGGAGCCAGGAGGATGCGTCGCCGCATGGCCACAAGAACAGCCGATCCCGCCAGCGTGGAAACGCAGGCATCCTGGGCCGTCGCGATCGTCGCCCTGATCATCCTCGCCGTCGCCTATGGCGCGCCGCTGATCACCGCCGTCGCGCTGAAACCCATCGCCGCCGACCTCGGCACGCCGCGATCCGCCCCGGCGCTGGCCAGTTCGCTGGCCTATCTCGGCGCCGGCCTCGGCGGCATCCTGATGGGCTACCTGACCGAGCGGACCGGCATCCGCATCATCGTCATGTTCGGCGCGGTCATGATCGCGGCGGGCATGGTCGTTTCCGCCTCCGACGGCCTCGGCACATTGTATGTCGGGCATGGCGTGCTGATGGGCCTGTTCGGCGCATCCTGCATGTTCTCCCCGATCATGACCTATGTCAGCCGCTGGTTCGACCGCCGCCGCGGCGCCGCCATCGCGCTGATCTCCTCGGGCCAGTACATCGCCGGCGTCGTCTGGCCGTCGCTGATCCAGATCGCGGTCGACCATTGGGGCTGGCGCCGCACCATGACCATCTTCGCCTTCGTCGTCGCCGGCCTGGTGCTGCCGCTGGCGGCCGTATTCCTGCGCCGCCCGCCCGAGACCCCGGCCTCGGGCGGCGCCATCCACCTGGGTCCGGCCGCCGGCACGCCGGTCGCGGGCTTCCCCCCCAACGTCGCGATGGCGATGCTGTCCTTCGCCATCTTCGCCTGCTGCATGACCATGTCGATGCCGATGCAGCACATGGTCGCCTTCTGCAGCGACATCGGCATCGGGCCGACCCATGGCGCGATCATGCTGTCGGTGCTGGTGGGCAGCGCGTTCCTTGCCCGCTAGTTCTGGGGCTGGATGTCCGATCGCGCGGGCGGGCTGCACACCATCCTGTACGGCTCGATGGCACAGGCCGTGGCGATGACCGGGTTCCTGTTCACCCAGGACGAGATCGGCCTGTTCACCGTCTCGGCCGCGTTCGGCCTGGGCTATGCCGGGCTGATCCCGGCCTATATCCTGACGGTGCGGGCCTGCTACCCGGTGTCCGAGGCAAGCTGGCGCGTCCCCGTCGTGATGTTCGCCGGCCTGATCGGCATGGCCGGCGGCGGCTGGTTCGCCGGCCTGCTGTATGATCATTTCGGCTATTACACACCGGCCTTCGCCGCCGGCGTCGGGTTCAACCTGCTGAACCTGGCCGTCATCGGCCCGATGGTCCTGCGCCAGCGCGGCGCGCGTTTCCGCTTCTCGACCGAACGGGCCTGACATGCGCACACCGACCCAACCGGCTGACAGCGTCGAGACCCGCCAATCCTGGATCGTCGCCATCGCCGCCCTGGTGGTGCTGACCATGTCCTATGGGGCGCCGATGGCAACGGTGGTCGCGCTGAAACCCATCGCCGCCGAGTTCGGCACGCCGCGATCGGCACCGACG
Source organism: uncultured Bifidobacterium sp. (assembly GCA_964478525.1). Lineage (GTDB taxonomy): Bacteria > Pseudomonadota > Alphaproteobacteria > Acetobacterales > Acetobacteraceae > Rhodopila. The sequence continues at coordinate 590 of CAYZKM010000770.1, read as the reverse complement.
CTGGCCATCTCGCTGACCTATATCGGTGCCGGGATCGGCGGCATCGCCATGGGGTGGCTGGCCGAGAGGATCGGCACCCGCCTGGTGGTGATGGGCTGCGGGTCGATGATCGGCCTCGGCCTGGCCATCGCGTCATTCGGCGGGCTGTGGACGCTGTATGCCTGCAACCTGGTGCTGATCGGGCTGCTGGGGGCGGCCGGGATGTTCGCCCCGCTGATGACCTATGTGACCCGCTGGTTCGACCGCCGCCGCGGATCGGCCGTGGCGCTGATCTCCTCGGGCCAGTACGTGGCCGGCGCGCTGTGGCCGTCGGTGTTCCAGCTCGGCATCGATGCCTATGGCTGGCGCCGCACCATGCTGATCTATGCGGTCGCCACGGTGGTGACGATCGTTCCGGCGGCGGCGATCTATATGCGCCGCCCGCCCGAGGCACCGGTCCCGGCCACGGCCGCCGGCGGGTCCGCGGCCAGCCGGCGCGTGATGGGCCTGCCGCCGAACCTGGTCATGGCAATGCTCGCCGCCGCGGTGTTCTGCTGCTGCGTCACCATGTCGATGCCGCTGGCGCACATGGTCGCCTTCTGCAGCGATAC
>CAYZKM010000769.1:0-2285 GCA_964478525.1 uncultured Bifidobacterium sp. | reverse complement strand
GATCCTGCTGGTGAGGGCCGTGCCGGACGTTGAAGCAGTGTTTGTCGACGCGGTCGTCGTGGTGGCCGCCATGGCCGTTGCCGCCATGGGTCGGGGTGGATGCCGCGCCGCCGAAATAGCTGGTGCTGCCGCTGCCGCCATAGATCGTGGCGCCACCGCCGCCGCCGATGAACAGCAGATCGCCGCTGCCGCCGAATACCAGGTCGGAGCTGGCGGCCGAGGCATCGACGGTCATCGACCCGCCGCCGGCGGTGACGGTGTCGTCGCCGCGCGAGGTCAGCAGCGCGTCGCCCTTGCCGAAGCCGATGGCGTTGCGTCCGGCGCCGGCATCGACGGTGGATTGTCCGCTGCCGTTGATCTGGATGATGTCGTCGCCCTTGCCGGTGGTGACCATCCACTCGCCGGTGTTGGACCCGGGCACGATGATGCGGTTATGGCTGCCGCCGGCGACAACCGAACCCGATGCGCCGCCCGATGATCCGAAATAGGTCAGGTCGGTGGCGGTGCCGGCAAGGATCATCTGGCCGGGATCGTTGGAGCCGAAGACGATGGCGGTCTTGGCGGTTGCCACCAGCGCGGTATAGCCGTGCGGCAGGCTGACGGTACCATTCTTGGTCTGCACGAACTGCCCGTTCTTGCCGGCGGGCACGGCGGGTGGCCCGCCATTCTTGTCGGATGCGGGGATGATGCTGCCCGACAATACGCCCGAAGTAATCAGGCCGGCGACCTGGCGTGCGAAGCCGGTGGTTTCTTGGGTATCATAATTCAGTTTGATGACCTGATTGCCGGCACCCAGAACAGTAACGCTTGCCATTACATGATCCCCTGTAAATGACACCGGTCTTGCGGGGCGACGATGTCGATCACTACGAACGCATGCTTGATTTTGGCCAGCTACCAACCTGTAGTTGTCGGAAATAATGGTGAAACCAGAGGATCATGAGAAAGTATAGGAAATTAAGATTTGTCGGGTGTCAATTTTCCCAAAGACCGCTAAAAGATACTGCACGGCCGGGCTGCGAAATATGATGGAATAGGTTCATTCATGTCTGTTTGTAATAGATCAGATAGCAACGGCGGATTTCGTGTCGATCGGGAATCGGCCTCGCCCGGCCGAGCGGTGATCCGGTGCGGGAGGTGCAGCAAATCGACATATGGCGGGATTTGCGCGGTCTCAAATCGCGATACGCCGGGGCGGTGACAATTTGGTGGTACACGGCGCTTTTAACGGCGATTCACGCCCGGTGAACGCCCTCTTGAACATCACGGATCGCAAATTCCCGGGCGGGCTGTCCCCCGGTCGTGTCTGTCCCCGGACGGTCCCGGGACAGGTGGGCGGGCGCCAGCGGCGATATCGATATCACAATTCGGCGCGAAATCGTACCGCAGGCGCAAAACAGGCCTTGCCGCCGCCGCGGCGTGCCGTCAGAAACGCGGTGGATCAAGGTGGCTGGAACCACCACAGGTACAGGGTCGGCGTCATCCGATCGAAGGAACCGGGCAGCCCGCACGGGCCGGGCGCAACCCGCCTCGCCAGGCCAGGCCCCTTCGAGAGGCGGCGCCGTGACGGGCGATGAAAAGCGGGTGCAAAAAACGTACGTAGCCAAATGCGGCGGGATGTGGTGCGCTTGGAAACGGTCCGCACGGACCACACAAGCAAGTGCCGACCCTGGCGCGCATTGCCGGGCAGGGAGGAACGATAATGGCTGATGGGACCAGCGTATCAGTCGGGATGGCGGGCAACCGCGGCGCCGATCAACCACGCAGCAGCATGAAGAAATTCGTGCAGCGACGATCGACGATCGCCTTCTTCCTGTGCCTGCCGCTGATCCTGCTGGTCGCCGGATTCGTCATCTATCCGGCGTTCTACGCGATCTATCTGTCGATGCTGAACAAGAAGATGACCGCCTTCGTGGGGCTGGGGAACTTCACCTTCCTGCTGAAGCGCCACACCTTCCAGCTGGTCATCTTCCAGTCCTGCCTGTTCGCCATCTCGGCCGTGATCCTGAAGGCCATCCTGGGCTTCATCATCGCGCACCTGATGCACAACATCCCCGGCGATCGCCAGAAGATCTGGCGCGGCCTGCTGCTGGTGCCGTGGGTGATCCCGCTGGCGCTGTCCACCCTGACCTGGTGGTGGATGTTCGACCCGTCCTATTCCGCGTTCAACTGGATCCTGAACCAGTTCGGCATCGCCGACGTGCCCTGGCTGGGCGTGGGCTACATCGCGCGGCTCTGCACCATCGCGGTCAACGTGTGGTTCGGCACGCCGTTCTTCATGATCA
>CAYZKM010000768.1:0-2288 GCA_964478525.1 uncultured Bifidobacterium sp. | reverse complement strand
CGTGCCGCGCTTCAGCGACAGGGCGGCATCCCGCGCCTCGGCCAGCAGCGACAGTGACACGCCGAAGCCGCGGTTCGCCGCCTCGGTTCCGGCGATCGACTGGAACACCAGGTCCACTGGCGCGCCGCGGCCGATCGCAGCCAGCATCGTGGTGACATGGGCCAGCACGCAGGTCTGGGTGGGGATGGCGAATTGCTCCCGCACCTGATCCAGCATGGTCAGCAGCGCGATCGCGGCATCGACGCTGTCGGTTGCCGGGTTGATCCCGATGACCGCGTCGCCGGCGCCCAGCAGCAGGCCATCCAGGGTGGATGCGGCGACACCGCGCGGATCGTCGGTGGGATGGTTGGGCTGCAGCCGCACCGACAGGCGCCCGGGCAGGCCGATCGTGTTCCGGAACCGGGTGACGACGCGGCATCGGGCGGCCACCGCGATCAGGTCCTGCAGCTTCATGATCTTGCTGACCGCGGCCACGATCTCGGGCGTCAGGCCAGCCCGCAGCGCGGTCAGGGTGGCGGTGTCGGCGGTCAGCAGGAAGTCGCGCAGGCCGCCGACCGTCATGGCGGCGATCGGGGCGAAGGCTGCCGGGTCGTGCGTGTCCAGGATCAGGCGTGTGACCTCGTCATCTTCATAAGGTACGACCGGGTTGTTCAGGATGTCCCCCACCGGCGTATTCGCCAGTGCCATCTGCGCCGCCACCCGTTCGGCCGCCGTGGCTGCCGCGAGACCGGCCAGGGCATCGCCCGAGCGGAACGGCGTCGCGCGCGCCAGCAGGGTGCGGAGGTCGGGAAAGACGTATCGCGTGCCACCGAGTGTCTGTGTGTATGCCACCGCGCCGGTCCATGCTGTCGTCTGCCGATCCTGCCCCATCCGGGTGCTGTCGCGAAACCGTGATGTGGCGTGTGCCATTCATGACGATTTACGAATTGTCATGAATTGATACGCATTCCATCGCCGCCCTTTGTTACTGTAACCGTGCGCTCGATGTTCGTGCCTTTCCGGCGGGACGACGCGGCCTGGCTGGGGAGCGGGCTGGCGGGTACCCGACATGACCGGGCCATCAGGCCAGGGGAAGGCGGGGGCGACGGGGCGAATGGGTGGCGGGGCTGTGATCATCGTCATAGTCCGGACCCGCTGGCTGACGCAGATTCGTCCGATATCGTCCGAGGGCATGTTTCGATGTCGATAGTCCCCACCGACCTGACCTCCTATGCCGATACCGAATGCACGGTGTCGGGACGATCCTTCGTCGCGGGCGACGCGATGAACCCCTGGGCTCCGCCGCTGGGCCGCGAACCGTCGATGGCGGCGTTGCGGCGGGAAATCGACGCCCTGGCCTGGGTGCTGGTCGGCCGGCTGACCGGGGAATGCGCGGCGGGCGAGATGCCGCCGCCCGAGATTCCGCTGGACAGGACCGACGGCAGAAGCTAAAGCCGCCCGCTCAATCGGAACGCGGGAGACGGTGGGACGCCCGTTGGGCATTCGCCGTCGGTTGTACCGCGGTCCCTTGGCAGGTAAGGACCAGGGATCATGGCGAAGAAGATCGTCGGCTACATCAAGCTGCAAATTCCGGCCGGGAAGGCGAATCCGTCGCCGCCGGTTGGCCCGGCGCTGGGTCAGCGCGGCCTGAACATCATGGCTTTCGTGAAGGAATTCAATGCCTTCACTCAGAACATGGAACCGGGCACCCCGACCCCGGTGGTGATCACCGCCTATGCGGACAGAAGCTTCAGCTTCGTCACCAAGACCCCGCCGAACACCTTCTTCCTGAAGCGCGCGGCCAAGATCGACAAGGGCAGCCCCACTGTCGGCAAGGGCGCGGCGGTTGGTCGCGTGACGATGGCGCAGCTGCGCGAGATCGCCGAGATCAAGATGAAGGACATGAACGCCAACGATGTTGACGGCGCGGTCCGCATGCTGGCCGGGTCCGCCCGGTCGATGGGCCTGACCGTGGTGGAGGGCTGATCCGATGGCAAAGAACAAGCGCCTGACCGCCGCGCAGGCCCAGGTCGATCGCACCAAGGCCTATTCGCTGGTTGACGCGATCAAGCTGGTCAAGGCGACCGCCAAGGCCAGGTTCGACGAAACGGTCGAGATGTCGATGAATCTCGGGATCGACCCGCGCCATGCCGACCAGATGGTCCGTGGCCTGACCAGCCTGCCGAACGGCACCGGCAAGACCGTCCGCGTGGGCGTGTTCGCCCGTGGCGCGAAGGCCGACGAGGCCACCGCGGCGGGTGCCGACGTGGTGGGTGCGGAAGACCTGATGGAGAAGGTGCAGGCGGGCG
>CAYZKM010000767.1:0-2299 GCA_964478525.1 uncultured Bifidobacterium sp. | reverse complement strand
GGCCAGCGGTCCCGTCTTGTACTGCAGGCCGACGAGCCAGGCATTCATGTTGGCACCGTTGGACGGCCTGGCCGCCATGCGCCCGTTCATCGCGCCACCGATATAGTTGGCGGCGAACGTCACGCCGGCATAGGTCGCCGCGATACCGACGGATCCGAAGCTGAGATTGTCGAACTGCCCGTCCCAGGTGCTGCCGCCCGGCGCGAGAACCGCAAGGCGCGATGCCGTCGGCGAGAGGCTGTTGTTGACATGGCCGGAGTAGGTATAGACGCCGTAGGCCAGCAGGTTGACCGGCCCGACATCGCCCGAGTACCGCACACCGCCGGCGATCAGGTTCAGATAGCGCGCCCCGTCAGCCGGGATGGCCGAGGTCTGCAGATTGGCGCAGGTCGTGGCCGGGATCGTGCAGCCGCCCAGGCTGTTGTTCGCCTGTGGCGAATACTGGAAGCCGAAGTCGAAGCCCGAGAAATTCGGCGACAGGTAGACGAACTTCTGGGTGTCATACTCGTCACCCGAACCCGACATGAACACGAACGGCGGGGCCGAGTTGCCGCCGATCGCGGTCTGCAGGTCCGAACCGTTGAAGTTCGACGTCGGCGAGTAGCCCTGGTTCGTCGTGCGGCCGGCGTCATACAGGCTGATCAGCCCATCGCCGAGGCCCACGCGCACAATGCCCAGCTGGTCGGTGCCGAAATAGACGAAGGCGCGGCGGACGAACATCGTCTGGGCGCTGGTGCCGGCCGAACCGTTCGACGCGGGGTTCGAGATGCTGGGCGTCGTCACGACGTTGCCGGTGCTGGTGAAATTGGTCCGCAGCTCGATCGCGGCACCATAGCGCATGCCGTTCGCGGCCATGGCGTCGAAGCCGGGATAGATGCGAACCCACCCGCCCATGCCGGTGGACGTCGTGCTGAAGCCCGGCACCGAATTCATCAGCGAGTTCCAGCCCTGGAAGAACTGGGTCATCACACGGGCGTTCAGGCGGACGACGACGGTGCCCGGGGTCGGGACTGCGGCAGCACCCGGACGGGCGGTGCCGTAGGCGTTGTTGTTGTTGTTCGCCAGCGGCGTCTGACCCGGGCGGGCGACCACGCCACCGGCCATCACGTTGGCAACGGGCTCGGGCACGTTGGCCGCCGCCGACCCGCTGGCCCCCGCCTGGGCGAACGCCTCTCCCGTTCCTCCGACAGCCCCGAGCGCGATCACACTCGCAAGCAACGCTTTACGCATCTCAGCCTCCTTCGAGTCACGAACTGGCATTTATCAATTTTGATTGGTGTGGACTGGACTCTTTCCGTCTCACCCGGGTTCGGATGAAGCACTGCGGCTATCGTCCAGATTCCGGGGTGGTGACAACCTGTAATCACGGCGCGGATCGGAGTTCATACAACACTGTGACATCAGCAACACGGTTTCAGATGTTATTTGATAAATGGCATCCGAATACAGTCGGATATCAGAGGAATTTTCCTCTTTTATCCTACGTTTTTTTGCATTTCGTCAGATATGGCTTTGCGATGCGGAATCGTATCGTCGCCATTTCATGTATGCCATATCGGATACGGCAATAAATAATACCCGGCGTTTGATAATTTCTTCCTTCATCAATTCTTGCGCAGAGCCGGGTGACAGCACCGCCGCCACGCCGGTATGATCGCCGACCATCAAACCGGGGAAACACAACCATGCAGGGACCGCTGCACGGATTCCGCGTCGTCGACCTAACCTCCATGATCTCGGGCCCGCTCGCCACGATGATCCTGGCCGACCAGGGCGCCGACGTGATCAAGGTGGAGAACCCCGACGGGGGCGACCACACGCGCGCGGCCAACAACCGGCGCAACGGATTCTCGGCCTCTTTCCTGAACAACAACCGCAACAAGCGATCCGTCACGCTGGACCTGAAGCAGCCCGCCGCGCGCGAGGCGCTGCTGCGCCTGGTCGCCACCGCCGATGTATTCGTGCAGAACTTCCGCCCCGGCGTCGCGGACCGCATGGGCCTGGGCGAGGACGCGTTGCGCGCCGTCAGGCCGGACCTGGTCTATGTCTCGATCAGCGGTTTCGGAGAAACCGGACCGTTCGCCGCCAAGCCGGTCTATGACCCGCTGGTGCAGGCGATGTCGGGCCTGGCGACGATCCAGGCCGGATCGGACAGCGAACGGCCGCGGCTGGTGCGCACCATCATCCCCGACAAGATGACCGCGATCACCGCATCCCAGGCCATCACCGCCGCCCTGCTGGCGCGCGAGCGCACCGGCAAGGGCCAGCATGTCCACCTGTCGATGCTGGACGCGGTCGT
>CAYZKM010000766.1:0-2302 GCA_964478525.1 uncultured Bifidobacterium sp. | reverse complement strand
ATGGCGGGCAATGGGTGAACTGCGTGACCACCACCTGCACCGGCGAGGCGCTGAGCATGGCCAAGCGGCAACAGGACCTGGACCGCGGCGTCGAAGCGATGCTGGCGCTGCGGGCATCGTCCAACGAGGTGCAGTTCAAGGTGACCCGCGGCGTGACCCGCCCGGTGTGGGAGCCGGATGCGCGGGGGATGGCGCTGTACGAGGTGGCGCGGGAGATCGCGCACCATCTCGGGTTTCACATCAACCCGCAAAGCTCGGGCGGCGGGTCGGATGGGAATTTTACCGGCGCGATGGGCATACCGACACTGGATGGGCTGGGCGTCGCGGGCGCCGGGGCACATACGCTGGACGAGCATATCCAGGTCGACAGCCTGGCCTATCGCGGGCGGCTGCTCGCGGGGTTGCTCGCTCGGCTGGAGTAGCGGCCGGCATCCGTACGGATCGCTGAAAAGCCCTACTTCCCCCGTGCGGCCCGCAGCCCTTCCTCCCGCGCCGCGGTGGCAAGCTGATCGGCGCGCTCGTTCAGGCGGATGCCGATATGGCTGCGGACCCATTTCCACTCGATGCGGTGGATCTTCGCCAGGTCCAGCAGCCGCCGCCACAGATCCATGTTCTTCACCGGATCGCCGTTGGCGTTGCGCCAGTTCTTCCGCACCCAGCCCTGATGCCAGCGGGTGATGCCGTTCTTCAGGTATTCGCTGTCGGTGTGCAGCCGCACCTCGCACGGGCGCTTCAGCGATTCCAGCGCCACCGCCGCCGCCGTCAGCTCCATGCGGTTGTTGGTGGTGTCGGCGTCGAAGCCCGTCAGCTCTTTCTCCACACCGCGAAAGACCAGGATCGCGGCCCAGCCGCCCGGGCCGGGGTTCGGCCGGCAGCCGCCATCGGTCCAGATCTCCACCACATCGTTGGGATCGGGCGGCAGCGAAACGGTCACGTCATCAGAGGCCATAGGCGTGCTCATCCCGGGCCGACAGGTGGAAGCGCAGCCGGCGCAGATATTCCTGCGGGTCCTTCGGCGTCACCAGCGCGCCCGCCGGCGTATTCAGCCAGTCGAACAGCCGGGTCAGCAGGAACCGCAGCGCCGCGCCCTGGCACAGCACCGGCAGCGCCGCCCGTTCCGCCGGCGACAACGGGCGGATCGCGTCATAGGCCGACAGCAGCGCCCGCGCCTTGGTCACGTTGAACGCATAGTCCGCCTCGAAGCACCAGGCGTTCAGGCAGACCGCGACGTCATAGGCCAGCAGATCGGTCGCCGCGAAATAGAAATCGATCAGCCCCGACAGCCGCTCGTCCAGGAAGAACACGTTGTCGGGGAACAGGTCGGCATGGATATGGCCCACCGGCAGATCGGTCGGCCAGGCCGCCATGATCTGCTCCAGCGCGGCGTCGAGTTCGCCGGCCAGGCCCGCCCGCACCTCGTTGGCGCGGGCGCGGGACCGGTCCAGCAGCGGCCCCCAGCCATGTGGGCCCAGCGCGTTCACCCGCCGTGGCGCGTAATCCGCCCCGGCCAGATGCAGCGCGGCCAGGGCGCCGCCGACCGGGCCGCAATGCTCGATCCGCACCCGGCGTGGCCACACCCCCGGCAGGAACGTCGTGACCGCCGCATGCCGATCGGCCAGCCGGCGCAGCGCCTGGCGGTCCCGCCCGCGCACCGGCTGCGGGCAGACGATGCCGCGCTGCGCCAGATGCTCCATCAGGCCCAGGAACCAGGGCAGGTCGGCCGGGTCGACGCGCTTTTCATACAGGGTCAGGATGAAATCGCCCGCGGTGGTCTTCAGGGCGTAGTTCGAGTTCTCGACCCCCTCGGCGATGCCGCGGAAGGCCACCATCGTCCCGATATCATACTCGGTCAGGAACGCAGCCAGCCCGTCGTCGGTAACCTCGGTATAGACCGCCATGACGCGCGCTCAGGCCGGCGCGCTCAATGCGTCCAGTTCTCGTGCCGGTTGAACGAGAAATTATCGGCGTACGCCTTGGGCTTCACCCGGCGGTTCTGCGCCAGCTCCAGCTCGAAGCTGATGCCCGCGCGCTGCGCGTAGGCAATCGCCTCGTCCTGGGAGTTGAACGTCAACTTCACCTGCGGCTGCGTGTCGCCGCCACCGATCCAGCCCATCAGAGGGTCGGCCCGCTTGGGGGAGGTGTTGACGAACTCCAGGACCCATTGATGCGTCTTGCCCCAGCCGGACTGCATGGCGTTTTTCGGCGGCTGGTAGATGCGGGCCCGCATGAAGATACTCTCCGTTCCGTTGGTCGGGGCGGCGGGACTCGAACCCACGACCTCCTGTACCCAAAACAGGCGCGC
>CAYZKM010000765.1:0-2304 GCA_964478525.1 uncultured Bifidobacterium sp. | reverse complement strand
GATCATCGCGATCAACATGTCGGGCGTGTTCCACGGCATGAAGGCGGCCATCCCCGGCATGAAGGCCAAGGGCTGGGGGCGGATCATCAACATCGCCTCGGCGCACGGCCTGGTCGCCAGCGCGCAGAAGGTCGCTTATGTCGCCGCGAAGCATGGCGTGCTGGGCATGACCAAGGTCGCGGCGATCGAGACCGCCAACAGCGGCATCACCGTCAATGCGATCTGCCCCGGGTGGGTGCTGACCCCGCTTGTGGAACGCCAGCTGGAGGCGCGTGCCGGGCAGGACGGCATCACTGTCGCCGAGGCAGGCAAGCAATTCCTGTCGGAAAAGCAGCCGATGGCGCAGTTCTCGACCCCCGAGGCGATCGGCGGGCTGGCGGTCTTCCTGTGCTCGGATGCCGCGCGCACCATCACGGGATCGCCGATCTCGATAGACGGCGGCTGGGTGGCACAGTAAACGGCGGAAGGAATTGGTGGAGACTATCGGATGAGCGAAACCGCCCGCTTTGCGGCGATGATGCAGAAATCGGCGGCGTTGAAGCAACGGATCGCGACGGAACTCGCGGCCGCGGTGGTCGGCGTGGTCGCGGCATGCGAGACGAGCCTGCGCGGCGGCGGCAAGCTGATGTTCTGCGGCAACGGTGGATCGGCGGCCGATAGCCAGCATTTGGCGACCGAGATGCTGATCCGCCTGCGCCCGAAGGTCGAGCGGCCCTCGATCGCGGCCCTGGCGCTGACGCTGGATCCCGCGGCGCTGACCGCGGGGGGCAACGATTACGGCTACGAGAGCGTGTTCGAGCGGCCGTTGCGCGGCCTGGGCCGCAAGGGGGATGTGCTGTTCGGCATCACCACGTCGGGGCGGTCGCCGAACGTGATCCGCGCCCTGGACGCCGCGCGGGAGATGGGGATCGTCACCGTCGGATTGCTGGGCGGGGCAGGGGAGCCTGCCATCTCGCGCTGCGATCACGTCCTGCTGGTGCCCGATACCGAGACGGCCCGGATCCAGGAGTGCCACATCGCATTGGGTCACGCGGTGCTGGAACTGCTGGAGGATCGCCTGGTCGCAAGCCCGCTGCCGTGAAGGTCCTGGTCACGGGTTCGGCCGGCTTCGTTGGTTATCATGTAACCGAGAGGCTGCTGGCCCGTGGCGACACCGTCGTCGGGGCCGACAACCTGAACGCCTATTACGACGTCGCCCTGAAGCAGGCTCGGCTGGACCGGCTGCGTGCGTGTCCGCGGTTTTCCTTCGTGCGGCTGGATATCTCGGATCGCGATGCGGTCGGGCGGCTTGCGGGCGAGCATACGGATATCACGCATGTGGTGCATCTGGCGGCACAGGCCGGGGTGCGGCATTCGCTGGTCGATCCGTATTCCTATGTGCAGTCCAACGTCATGGGGCATCTGGTGGTGCTGGAAGCGGCGCGGCGCCTGCCTGGGCTGTGCCACATGGTCTATGCGAGCACGTCGTCCGTCTATGGCGCGAATACGGCGCTGCCGTTCCGTGAGAGCGACCGGGTGGACACCCCCATATCCTTGTATGCCGCCACCAAGCGCGCGGATGAGCTGATCAGCCACGCCTATGGGCATCTGTTCGGTGTGCCGCTGACCGGGCTGCGGTTCTTCACGGTGTATGGGCCGTGGGGGCGGCCCGACATGGCGTATTACAGCTTCGCGCGGGCGATCGTTGCCGGCGAACCGATCACGCTGTTCGACGATGGGCGGTTGAAGCGTGATTTCACCTATATCGACGACATCGCGGCCGGAGTCGTGGGGTGCCTGGACCGGCCTCCGGCAGAGTCGGAGCCTGCGCGGGTGCTGAATATCGGCAATCACCAGGGGGAGGAGGTGCGGACCCTGGTGGCGTTGCTGGAAGCGGGGCTGGGTCGGAAGGCGATTATCCGCAGTGCGCCACGGCCGCTGGTGGACGTCGAGGAGACCTTTGCGGCGATCGACCAAATCCATGATTTAACGGGGTTTTTGCCACGTGTCGGGCTGGCCGAGGGGATCCCTCGGTTTGTGTCGTGGTTCCGGGAATTTCATCGGGTCGGATAAAAAGTTCAAAAAACCCGCTTGACCCACCCCCCGTGCTGGCCTACATCGCCGTCACCGCGACGGACCACTCCAAAAAAGGGTTGCACCGGGCGGGACCAACGGTTACTCTCTTCGGTCTCGGCCGATTGAGTGATCAGCCTTCTGAGGCGTCAGGGCTGATTGCCCCGCAGAGTGCGGGCGATCGGTCGTTTCGCCTCCGCTCTTTGAAAGTTGAATAGGCTAGGAAGGGATACGATGGCGGCGCCCGTAGCG
>CAYZKM010000764.1:0-2332 GCA_964478525.1 uncultured Bifidobacterium sp. | reverse complement strand
GATCGAGGCTCCGCCGGGTCGGGCGATCGATTACGGCTACGTCGCGAAGCAGATCGGCGAGTTGCACAGCTTGTTCGAGATCGTGGGCCTGGCGTTCGATCGGTGGCGCATCGAGGCGTTGCTCCGCGAGATCAGGGCGGCCGATCTCGAGGCTTGGATCGACGGCAAGGACAATCCTCTGGCCGGCGCGATCCGATTGGTTCCGTGGGGCCAGGGTTTCAGGGACATGGCTCCCGCGGTCGATGCGCTCGAGACGGAGATACTTGAGCGTCGTTTTCAGCACGACGGCAATCCGGTGCTGACCATGGCGTTCTCGAACGCGCACACCGTCCTCGATCCGTCGGGCAACAGGAAGCTGGACAAGAGCGCGGTGCGGTTCCGGATCGACGGCGCTGTTGCGGCCGCGATGGCGGTCGGCCTTCGGGCGCGTGACCTGCAGGTCGAAGCGCCGGAGCCGCAGCTTCTCTTCATCTGAGGAAATCGAAATGGCTGATCATGTCGACGGCGCGTCTGACGCGCGGACCGTCAATAACGTCATGCGCCACGAGTATCGCGTTCTGAGCGATGCGGAGAAGGTGCAGATGAAGCGGATCAAGGATCTCGGTCTGCTGCTCATCGAGGCGATCGCCGACCAGGGCGAGAGTGAGGCTCTGCGCATCGCGAAGATGAACGCCGAGCAAGCCGTGATGTGGGCCGTAAAGCACATCACCCGATAGCCCTCCATCCCATATCGCCGCGAGGCCGACATGAACAAAGCCGTGAAGGACTGGCGCGGCTATGCGCGCCTCGGCGTCTCCCCGGCCTCGGTCACCAATGGTGCGTCCAACATCACGGCGACCGGCACGACCTCGGACGCGTTCCGGGCCGACCTGAAGACGTCGCTGCGGCAGTTCACGCAGGCGAATTACACGCTCAATTCGCTTGTGATCGTGATGACGCAGACCCAGGCGCTGAGCCTGTCGCTCATGCGCGACTCGTTCAGCAATCGCGTCTTCCCCGACCTGACCAAGGACGGTGGGTTCGTCGAGGGCTTCCCGGTCATCACGACCGAGAACGTTGTGGCGAACGGTGGCTCGCCGGCCGACGGCTCGCTGATCGCGTTCGTCTCCGCGAACGACATCCTGATCGCGGACGATGGCACGGTGGATATGTCCATCTCGACCGAGGCGTCGATCCAGATGGACAGCGCGCCGGACTCGCCCGCAACGGCCAGCACTGTCGTCGTGTCGCTCTGGCAGAACGACATGGTCGGCATCAAGGTCGAACGGATGATCACGTGGCAGAAGGCGCGCTCCAACGCCGTCTCCTACATCACGGGCGGCAATTACGTCTGATCCCTGACGACCTGAACGGGAGGCCCTGGCTCCGGCCAGGGTCTTCAGGAGACAGCCAATGCCGACACCGATCAAGATGATCGCCGTGACCCGCGTGTATCGCGAAGGCGAGGGCCGCGAGTATGCGCCGGGTCAGACCTTTTCCGTTCTGACCGACCGCGAGGCCGATCTGCTTGAACAGATCCGCAAGGCGCGTCGCGCGCCGGAACCGCCCACGCGTTCCATGCCTCCCATGGAGCGTCCGACCTATCGGACGGCCGACCTCCGCGCCCAGGAAGCCGCTCCTGCGCCTGTTCCCGCGGCAGTTCCCGAGCCCGTTTCCGCGCCGACTCCCGAGCCTGTCGCCGAACAGCAGGGCGCGCCTGACAGCCCGCCCGTCGCCACGCGCCGTAGCCGTTACCGGACCCGCGAAATGAGCGCGGAAAACTGAGATGCGCCTTTTCGGCTGGGACGTGACGCGCATCGCGACAAAGAGCGCGGCGCCCTCAGTCTCGGCCATGACGACCCGCGCGCCGGCCGACCTTGAGGTTGACCGCGCGCCATCCCTGTTGCCGATCTCCGATCGTGGCTCCGGGGGTTGGTTTCCCCTGCTCTCGTTCGTCATGGAGCCGTTCACCGGCGCGTGGCAGCGGAGCCAGTCCGTCTCGCGTCAGAACGTGGCCGAGTTCGGCGCCGTATTCGCCTGCATCACCAGGATCGCCCAGGACATCTCGAAGATGCCGGTCCGCTTGGTCGAGCAGGATAGCACCGGGATCTGGCGCGAGGCCTATTCGGCCGCGTTCTCGCCCGTCCTGCGCAAGCCGAACGCGTGGCAGAACCGGATCCAGTTCTTCGAGCAGTGGCTCGTGTCCAAGCTGACGACGGGCAACACCTATGCCCTGAAGGAGCGGGACGCGCGCCGGATCGTGACGGGCCTCTATGTGCTCAATCCGCACCGCGTGCAGCCGCTCGTCACCCCGGACGGCCGACTCGGCGGGCTCATCACGGTCAAGGACTTC
>CAYZKM010000763.1:0-2335 GCA_964478525.1 uncultured Bifidobacterium sp. | reverse complement strand
GCCTATGACCTGCTGATCCAGGCGGAGTCCGGGCTGATCAGCGTGACCGGCTCGCCAGACGAGCCATCGCGGGTGGGTATCTCGATTGCCGACATCGCCACCGGGATGTACGCGCTGACGGGCATCCTGTCGGCCCTGCTGCGCCGCGGGCGGACCGGAGAGGGCGCGAACGTCAAGATCGCGATGATCGACGCGCTGGGCGAGTGGATGTCCTACCCGATGCTGCGCGCGGCCTATGCCGGAACGCCGCCGCCGCGTTCGCCGACCAGCCATCCGGCCATCGCCCCCTATGGCGCGCACAAGACCAAGGACGGGCAGATCATCTTCGGCCTGCAGAACGAGCGGGAATGGGCCACGTTCTGCACCAAGGCGCTGGGCAAGCCCGAGGTCGCGACCGATCCGCGTTTCAGCACCCAGGCGGCCCGGGGGGAGAACCGGGTGGCCCTGACCGCGCTGATCGAGGATTTCTTCAGTACCATGACCTCGGTCGAGGTGGCGGATCTGCTGGACCGCGCCGGCATCGCCAACGGGCGGCTGAACGAGTCGAGAGACGTGTGGGACCACGTCCAGTTCAGCGCGCGCGACAGATGGCGGCAAACCAACACCGAGGCCGGACCGGTCCGGGCCCTGCTGCCGCCGTTCACCTTCACGGACCAGGAGGCGTTCGTCGGTGACGTGCCCTCGGTCGGGCAGCATACCGACCAGATCCTGGGCGAACTCGGCTATGATGCCGCCGCGATCGCGGCCATGCGACGGAGCCACGCGATATGAGCGAATTCGATCCCGCCCAACACCGGATGGTGCCCGAACAGCGCTGGTTCGACGATTTCCGGCTGGGGGAACGCTTCCTGCTGCCAAGCCGGACCATGACGGATGCGGTGTTCCTGGCGTTCCAGGGCGCGAGCGGCGACAACCACCCGGTCCATTACGACGTCGAGTACTGCAAGGCGCATGGCATGCCTGGCCTGCTGGCGCACGGGCTGCAGACCGTGGCGCAGACCGCGCCCGGTGCCGGGCTGTTCCCGTTCCTGGTCGAGGATTGCCTGGTCGGGTTCATCGAGCAATCGAGCCGGTTCCTGAAGCCGGTCTTTGCCGGCGACACGCTTTATGTGGCGCTGGAGGTGGCGGAGCTGACGCCGAACCGGACCACCGGCGTGCTGGGTTTCCGCAGCACCGTCCACAATCAGCGGCGCGAACTGGTGATGGAGGGCCAGCAGCGCTACCTGCTGAAGCGCCGGCCGGCCCCGGCCTGAGCGTTGCGGGGCGTTTCAGGAAATTTTTTCCGCTGCCTTACGATTCGCCCCATTTTGCCTTTTTGCTGCCATCAGTGCCCCGCATGTTCCGCCTGGATACGAAAGCACGGCGGAGTCTCCGATGGCACGCTTTGGTAAGCAGATGCACCCCGGTCGGGTGTTGCGCGAAGAATACATGGACCCGATGCACCTGGACGCGGACCGTCTGGCGCAAGCTTTGGGTGTTCCGTCCTCGCAGATCACCCCGGTCCTGGTGGACCAGGAGCCTGTGACCTCTGATCTGGCCCTGCGCCTGGCGCGGTGCTTCCGCACCAGCCCGCAATTCTGGCTGGGCCTGCAGACGGCGTACGACCTGGCCATGGCCAAGGCGCGCATCGGCGCCGAGATCGAGACACAGGTTCAGCAGCTGGCAGCCTGAACCTGTGCGGCCTGGCCGGATTACGGCCAGCGCACCTCGGGCGGCAGGCTCATGAGAATGGCCTCCACATTGCCGCCCGTCTTCAAACCGAACAGCGTGCCGCGGTCGTGGATCAGGTTGAATTCCACATAGCGGCCTCGCCGGACCAGCTGGTGTTCCCGCTGGTCCGCGGTCCATGCGGCGGCCATCCGGCGGCGGACCAGGCGCGGAAACACATCCAGGAACGCATCGCCGACATCGCGCACGAACGAGAAATCGGCGCCGACGTCCCCGGTATTCAGATGGTCGAAGAAGATCCCGCCGGCGCCGCGGGGTTCCTGGCGGTGCGGCAGATAGAAGTACCGGTCACACCAGGCCTTGTATTCGGGATAGTACGCCGGATCGTGGCGGTCGCAGGCGGTCTTGAAGGCGGCGTGAAAATCCGCGGCATCGGCTTCTGCCTCCGGCGTGTCGAGCCGCATCGGCGTCAGGTCGCCGCCGCCGCCGAACCAGCCCTTGGTGGTCACCAGCATGCGCGTGTTGAAATGGGCCGCGGGCACCAGCGGGCTTTGCATATGCGCGACCAGGCTGATGCCGCTGGCCCAGAAGCGCGGATCCTCGGCAGCGCCCGGGATCTGGGCGCGGAAATCCGGACTGAACTCCCCCCATACGGTGGATACGTTCA
>CAYZKM010000762.1:0-2336 GCA_964478525.1 uncultured Bifidobacterium sp. | reverse complement strand
GGATGTCGTGCAGCCGGTCGCCCACCATCACCGTGCCGGCCACCGCCAGGCGCTCGGCCCGCAGGATGTGCGCCAGCAGGTCGTGCTTCTCCTCCAGCCCGCCCGCCGGTTCCGCGCCATAGACCCCGCGCACGAACCCGGCCAACCCCAGGTGATCCATCACCCGTTCAGCGAAATCCCGCCGCTTGGACGTCGCGACCAGCAGCGCCGCGCCGGCGTCGCGCAGCGCCTCCAGCATCCCCACCACGCCGGGGAACACCGAACATTCGTAGATCGCGACCGACGAATACCGCACCCGATACAGTGCCAGCCCCTGCGCGACCCGGTCATCCCCGTACTGCGCCAGCAGCCGCCCGACCGAGGTGGCGATCGGCGGGCCCACCGCCCAGGACAGGTCACCCGCCGCCGCCGGATCATGCCCGAGCTCCGCCAGCATGTACCGGAAGCACCCGGCGATGCCCGGCCGCGAGTCCGACAATGTCCCGTCCAGGTCGAGCAGGACGGTCGGCGTCACGCCGCGTGCCCGAACAGCCCGCCCATCCGCGCCAGGTTCGACAGGTGGGAATCGGCATCACCATACATCTGGTCGATCATGGTCATGCGCTTGAAGTAATGGCCGACGGAATACTCCGCGGTCATGCCGATGCCGCCATGCAGCTGCACCGCCTCCTGCCCGATATGGCGGCCCGACCGGCCGATCTGCACCTTGGCGGCCGAGATGGCGCGGCGCCGTTCGACCGGGTTCTCCTCGCTCGCCATCACGGTGGCGAACATCGCCATCCCCCGCGCCTTCTCCAGCGCGTTGAACATGTCCACGGCGCGGTGCTGCAACGCCTGGAAGCTGCCGATGGTGCGGCCGAACTGCTTGCGGGTCTTCAGGTATTCCAGCGTCGTCTCGTTCATCACCTGCATCGTGCCGACCGCCTCGGCGCCCAGCGCGGCAATCGCCTCGTCGATCACATGCTCGACCGCCGGCAGCATGCTCTCGCCCAGCACGCCGTCGGCGCCGACGCGCACGCCCGCCAGCGTAACCTCGGCCGCGCGCAGCCCGTCCTGCGTCGGGTAGCCACGCCGCGTCACGCCCGGCGTATTGACATCCACCAGGAACAGCCCGACGCCGTCGCGGTCGCGCTGCGCCCCGCCGGTGCGCGCGGTCACCAGGATCCGGTCGGCGCAATCGCCGTGCAGCACCACGCTTTTGATGCCGTCCAGGACCCACGACGACCCGTCCTTGCGGGCGGTCGTCATCACGTCGTGCAGGTCATAGCGCGAATGCCGCTCGATATGCGCCAGCGCCAGCTTCAGCTTGCCGGCGGCGATCTGCGGCACCAGCGCCCCGCGCAGCGCCGGACTGCCGGCCCGGCGCAGCAGGCCGCCGCCCAGGATGATGGTGGCGAAATACGGTTCCAGCACCAGGCCGCGGCCGAAGGTCTCCATGACGATCATGGTTTCCACCGGCCCGCCACCGAACCCGCCCAGGGTTTCCTCGAACGGCAGCCCCAGCAGGCCGAGTTCCGCATATTCGCCCCAGATCTTCGCGCTGAACCCGCCGGGTTCGGCCGCATAGGCCTTGCGCTGCGCGAACTGGTACTTGTCCGCGATCAGGCGATCGACGCTGTCCTTCAGCAGTCGTTGTTCGTCCGTCAGATCGAAATCCATGTGCGTTCTTTCAGCTTCTGATGGGAGATGGCGCGATGACCGCGCGCTACAGTCCCAGGATCGCCTTGGAGATGATGTTGCGCTGGATCTCGTCCGACCCGCCATAGATCGAGACCTTGCGATAGTTGAAATACATCGGCGCCGCCTCGGTCGCGTAGTCCGGGCCGACCGGGGCTTCGTTGCGGCCGTCGAAGTCGCGCTGGTAGGGCATCGCGTACGGGCCCACCACCTCCATCAGCAACTCGGTCAGCCGCTGCTGGATCACCGACCCGCCCAGCTTCAGCAGTGAAGATGCAGGGTTCTGCTTGCCCTTCTCCAGCCGCCGTTCATCGGCGACGACGCGCAGCTGCGTCATCTCCAGCGCCTTCAACTGGACCTCGACCTCGGCCAGCTTCTCGCGGAACCTGATGTCCTGGATCAGCGGCTGCCCGCCCGACATCTCGATCGCGGCAAGCTCCTTGATCCGCTGCACCTTGGCCTTGGACGCACCCACGCGGGCGATGCCGGTGCGTTCATTGCCCAGCAGGAACTTGGCATAGTCCCAGCCCTTGTTCTCCTGGCCGACCAGGTTTTCCGCCGGCACCTCGACATTGTCGAAGAACACCTCGTTCACCTCGCGCCCGCCATCGATCAGGTAGATCGGGCGCACCGTGATGCCGGGCGTGGCCATGTCGATC
>CAYZKM010000761.1:0-2336 GCA_964478525.1 uncultured Bifidobacterium sp. | reverse complement strand
CAGCTGGGTCGGCGACACGATGTTCTTCGGGTCGGCCGTGATGTGGGCCGGGTTCACGGTGATGATCCGGTACTGGCGGGTGCATGCGCTGCGTGCCATCGCCGCGGTTTCGTTCCTGTCGCTGCTGACGATGGTGCCTGGCTATGTCGCCTGGTATGGGTGGGACCACCTGCTGACGCGTCCGCTGGTGCCGATGGTGGTGCAGGCCCTGGTACAGGGTCTGTTGCAGGGCGTGCTGGCGATCACCGCCTACAGCCAGGCGATCCGGGTCCTGGGCGTCAGCCGGGCGGTCCTGTTCCCGGCGATGGTGCCCGCGGTGTCGATCGTGATCGGGATTCCGATCGTGGGCGAGGTGCCGAACCCGACGCAGATCGCCGGCCTGCTGCTGGTGACGGTCGGGCTGATGGGTGCGATCGGGGCGCTGGGATGGGTGGTGCGCCGCCGGTAGACCATGATCACGCCGGGCGGCACCGTAGCGCAGCGCGCGCCCTATCCGGGTGCGGGGCTGCCCCGCACCCGGCTGCCATCAGATGGCCATGTAGCCGCCGTCGACGTTATAGCACCCGCCGGTGACGTACGAGCTGCGATCGCTTGACAGCCACAGGACCATCTCGCCGATTTCCTCGGGCTTGCCCATGCGGCCGAACGGGACGCGGCCCATCAGCTCCTCGCCGCGGCGGCGCATCGTGTCCTCGGTCATCCTGGTTTCGATATAGCCGGGGCAGACCGCGTTCACGCGGATATTGTCCTTGGCATATTCCAGTGCGGCGGTCTTGGTCAGCCCGAGCACGCCATGCTTGGCCGCGACATAGGCCGAGGAGGTGGGCAGGCCGATCAGCCCGGCGATCGAGCCGGTATTGACGATCCTGCCGCCGCCCTGGGCCTGCATCTGGATGATCTCATGCTTCATGCACAGCCAGACGCCACGCAGGTTCACCGCGATCATGCGGTCGAACGAGTCGTCGGCCCATTCATGGGTCAGCTTGCCGGCTGCGCCGACCTGATAGCCCGCGATGCCGGCGTTGTTGAACGCGACGTCGAGCCGTCCATAGGCGCTGACCACCGACTTGATCATCGCCTGAACCGCCGCGCTGTCGGTGACGTCGCCGCCAAGCGACATGGCCTGCCCGCCGGCGGCGTTCACCAGCGCGACCGTCTGCTGTGCCGCCTCTGCCACCGCGTCGGCCACCGCGACCCGCGCGCCCTCGCGCGCGAAGATCAGCGCCGTCGCGCGTCCGATGCCGCCGCCGCCGCCGGTGATCAGCGCCGCTTTCCCGTCGAGTTGACCCGCCATTGTTCCCTCCTGCTTGTGAGTCAGCCAAGGCTACCCGGTGGTAGTCTTTCAATCCAGTCTCGGTAGCGCTAGCATGATGCATGGACAATGGTTCGGCGCTGCGCATGCGGGACGAAATTCTGGCTTTCAAACGAGAGCGCATCCTGGAGGAGGCCGTGAAGCTCTTTTACGAGCGCGGCTTCAACGGGACGACCCTGGACGACATCGCCGCCGAACTGGGCGTGACCAAGCCGTTCATCTACACGCATTTCCGCAGCAAGGTCGACCTGCTGGCAGCGCTGTGCCGCCCGACGATCGAGATGTCGCTGGCCGCCGTGCAGCAATTCGCCTCGGTGCCGGGCAGCGCGACCGAGCGGCTGTTCAAGGCGGTGATGGCGTTCACCAAGGTGGTGCTGCAGCGGCAGGCCAATATCGCGATCTACTTCCGGGAGGAGAAGAACCTCTCGAAGGAAGCGCTGAAGGAGATCAACGGGCTGCGCAAGCAGTTCGACCGCGTGCTGTCGCAGATGCTGCAGCAGGGCGTCGATTCGCGGGAGTTCCACGTGGTCGATGTGCGGCTGACGGCGCTTGCGATCGGGGGGATGATCAGCTGGGCCTATACGTGGCACCGCCCCTCGGGGCGGCTGACGCTGGACGACATGGGCCGGCGGATGGCCGAACTGGCGCTGCAGATGGTCGGTGCGAAGGCGCCGGCGGCGTAGTACGGGGAAGCCGCGGGTGGTCGGCCCGCGCTGACCCACCGCCCCGGTTCAGGTATTCATCGCCTCGAAGAAGTCGTTGTTGGTCTTGCTGTATTTCAGCTTGTCCAGCAGGAATTCCATGGCATCGACCGTGCCCATCGGGCTGAGGATACGGCGCAGGACCCACATCTTCGACAGCACGCTTTTCTCGACCAGCAGCTCTTCCTTGCGGGTGCCGGACTTGGTGATGTCGATCGCGGGGAAGCTGCGCTTGTCGGACAGCTTGCGGTCCAGGATGATTTCCGAATTGCCGGTGCCCTTGAACTCCTCGAAGATCACCTCGTCCATGCGGCTGCCGGTGT
>CAYZKM010000760.1:0-2342 GCA_964478525.1 uncultured Bifidobacterium sp. | reverse complement strand
AACGCGACCCCGTCACTCCAGCTGATGCCGGGCCGGGTCTTGATGGTCAGCTGCATGAAGTCGGGCGTGAACTGGTAGGATTCGGCCAGCCACATGTAGGTCTTGTCGGCAAAGGCCGAGTAGAATGCCAGCGGCTCGTAGATCATGTTCGGGCCGTTCTGGTGGTTCGACCCGATCGAGTATGGATTCCAAAGCTCGAAATCGACCCAGCGCCCCTCGCGGGACCCGGACCAGACCAGGATCATGGTCTTCTCGCGCGGAATGGCGGTCCCCTGCTGGGCACCTTGCGGCGCGGCCTGGCCCAGCGCCGCCTGCCACGGGACCAGCGCGGTCGTGCCCGCGGCAAGGCCGGCTTTCAGGATGTCGCGCCGGTTCGCGCCGCCGCGCGTGATCTGGTCGGTCATGGTCCGTATCCTCCGCTCCGCGATTGCGCGTGTTAGCGATAACGGCCCTACTATGCGCCGGAACGACTGTGCCCGCCAATACGGGCGGATGGCGAAATATCCGCCGCCGTCAACGGATCGTTTACCCTTTCCGCCCATGGTTGCCGTCCACTGCGCCGCCAGGCGCGGGGCAGATGAACAACCCGGCAGGAGCCCGCATGTCATGATCCAGCGACGTCGATTCGGTATCAGGGCCCGGATATTCCTGGCATTCGGTTCCATCGTGCTCGGCACCCTCGTCTCGGGCGTCGTGGCGTCCGTCCTGCTGCAGCGGTCGGGCAACCTGGTGCACGAGTTTGCCGGGCAGAACCTGCCCGAGATCGAGCGCAGCCTGACGCTGCAGACCGATGTCACGCGCCTGGTCGCCATGGCGCCGGCCCTGCTGCGCAGCGATTCCGACATTCAGCGCGCCGATGAATGGGCGGCGATCGAAGGCCAGCTCAAGCAGGTGGGCGCCAAGCTGGACGCGTTCAGCGGCATCCTGACCGGGCATCGGTCGCTGCAGGATGCCAAGGACACGGTCGGCCAGATGGGCACCAACCTGGGCAAGCTGCATGATCTGGTCAGCGACCGGCTGTCGCTGGCCGGGCAGCGCATCGAGGCGACCAAGGCGCTGCTGCGGTCGTATGACCGCCTGCGCGGCACGCTGACCACCGCGATTGACGCCGTGCAGAAGGAATTCGCCCAGGCGCTGGAAGCCGATGGTGCCGACGGCGACATCGCCGCGCAGCTGCTGATGCAGCTGCTCAGCACGCAGGTGCCGCTGTCGCAGGCGCTGATGGACCTGCGCGGGCAGGTCAACCTGGCGGTCAACCTGCTGACCCGGGCGGTGCTGGCAACCAGTCCCGAGGGCGTGGCCGCCGCGCGGGATGAATTCGCCACCGCCGAACAGCGCGCCCACGCCCAGCTGGACACGATCGATCGGCTGCGCTCGATCGAGGGGCTGCGCAGCGGGACCGAGGCGGTGCTGCTGCGCGGCACCGGTCCGCGCGGCATTTTCGCCCAGCGTCTGCGTGAACTCGATGCCAGCGCGAAGGGGCGCAGCACACTCGTCGAGAACCAGGCGATCGCGGCGACCCTGGGCAGGAATGTCGCGGCGATGGTCGCCGTGGTGCATGACGAGATGTCGGACAACATCGCGCGGTCGGATCATGCGACCCGGATCGGCGTGATGATCTCGCTGGGCATCGCCGCGATCTCGCTGATCTGCGCGGTGCTGATCGTCACGCTGTATGTCGGGCGCAACCTGGTGCGGCGCATCGTGGCGCTGGAAGGCGTGATGCGCCGCCTGGCCGATGGCGATCTGTCCGCCGATGTGCCGGCGCCGAAGGGCCGTGACGAGATCGATGCCATGGCGGCGACGATCGCGGTGTTCCGCGACAACGCGCTGGCCTCGGAACGGATGCGCGAAGGCCAGGTGCAGGACCAGCGTGCGAAGGAGGAACGCGCCGTCCGGCTGGAAACCCTGGTGGGCGACTTCGAGCGTCAGCTGGGTGGTCTGGTCTCGGAAGTCGGGTCCGCCGCGACGCAGCTGGACGGCACGGCGCGGGAGATGTCGGGCGTGGCCGAGAAGACGACGACGCAGACCGAGACGGTGATGGCCTCGGCGGCCGAGGCCAGTGCCAATGTCGATGCGGTCGCTGCCGCGGCCGAGGAGCTTGCGGTGTCGATCCGCGAGATCGCCGCGCAGGTCGGGCATTCGTCGGGCATCGCCAATCGCGCGACCGTCGAGGCGGCGCGCACCGAGACCGTCGTGCGCAAGCTGTCGGACGGGGCGCAGACGATCGGCGATGTCGTGTCCCTGATCACCGGTATCGCCGGGCAGACCAACCTGCTGGCGCTGAATGCGACGATCGAGGCGGCGCGCGCCGGCGAGGCCGGGCGGGGGTTTGCCGTGGT
>CAYZKM010000759.1:0-2344 GCA_964478525.1 uncultured Bifidobacterium sp. | reverse complement strand
GCAGACCATCGCCGCCTGAACGACCGCGTCAGTGCGGTCCTCGCCGGATGGTTACTCAATTGCGTTCATCATGGATATCCTTTTGCTTCAATGAGGTCCAGGCGTTACCGCCCGGAATGACTGGCCGAGCTGACCACTGGCCCGACGATCCGACGGGTGCTTCAATGAGGTCCAGGCGTTACCGCCCGGAATGACCGATCCAGAGGCGCCAGACGAACCGATGTATGCCTCGCTTCAATGAGGTCCAGGCGTTACCGCCCGGAATGACCACGGATGGCCGGGACGGCAGGGACGGGATCGATGGGCTTCAATGAGGTCCAGGCGTTACCGCCCGGAATGACTCGAAGCCGCGCCTATTGGATCGGCTGGCACAATGCGCTTCAATGAGGTCCAGGCGTTACCGCCCGGAATGACGACGCTGCGGTCCGGTCCATGCTGGCGGTCATAAAGCTTCAATGAGGTCCAGGCGTTACCGCCCGGAATGACAAGGTCCCGACGACGAAGACTACCGCGCCATCACCGCTTCAATGAGGTCCAGGCGTTACCGCCCGGAATGACCACGATGTGCAGGAACACCGCGCGACGGCCTTCATTGCTTCAATGAGGTCCAGGCGTTACCGCCCGGAATGACGCCGATCTCCTGAAACAGTTCGCCGACAGGGCGGTGCTTCAATGAGGTCCAGGCGTTACCGCCCGGAATGACTCTTCGCGTGTTCGATTGCGAACGTGCGGTTTCCGGGCTTCAATGAGGTCCAGGCGTTACCGCCCGGAATGACGCCAGCCAGGCGCAAAACCGATTTCTTGCGGAGTTTCAGCTTCAATGAGGTCCAGGCGTTACCGCCCGGAATGACACGCTGTGGCAGGAGGAGCGTGAACGTGTGTTCATCTAGCTTCAATGAGGTCCAGGCGTTACCGCCCGGAATGACCATTCATTGGTCGGTCCTTCGATGGTGGCGAGTTCCCGCTTCAATGAGGTCCAGGCGTTACCGCCCGGAATGACGGACCGCGCGGGCGAGGCATTCGGTCGAGGCACAAGGCTTCAATGAGGTCCAGGCGTTACCGCCCGGAATGACCCATGTAGGATTCGCGGTTCACCTTGCTATCGGCGCGGCTTCAATGAGGTCCAGGCGTTACCGCCCGGAATGACAGTGCGGCGATCATCTCGTCGCGCAAAATCTGCGTATGCTTCAATGAGGTCCAGGCGTTACCGCCCGGAATGACACGAATGGATCGAAATTGCCGTTCGGCCGTTCCGTGCCGGCTTCAATGAGGTCCAGGCGTTACCGCCCGGAATGACCTTGTGCCGGCTGCGGTGTTGCCTCGCCCTGCACTGTCGGGGCTTCAATGAGGTCCAGGCGTTACCGCCCGGAATGACCGCTCGAGGTCGGTCAAGGTGTCCGGCGCCATGGCCAGGCTTCAATGAGGTCCAGGCGTTACCGCCCGGAATGACGAAGATTATGGCAAATTCGAAGAAACCGTCGCATCTGCTTCAATGAGGTCCAGGCGTTACCGCCCGGAATGACTCGCAGCCTTTCACCCACGTCGATCAGGCCGAGCGAGAGCTTCAATGAGGTCCAGGCGTTACCGCCCGGAATGACAACACTGTCAGCGATTTCCGGCGGATCGGGCACGGTCACGCTTCAATGAGGTCCAGGCGTTACCGCCCGGAATGACTGAATGCAGACCTGAACGAGCTGAGCGAGTTGCGTTGGCTTCAATGAGGTCCAGGCGTTACCGCCCGGAATGACCCTTTTCACGCCAGTGGGAAACCTGGGCGCAGAAGAAGCTTCAATGAGGTCCAGGCGTTACCGCCCGGAATGACCTAGGGCAATTGTTCGGGTTTGGCCGCTGCAACTGAGCTTCAATGAGGTCCAGGCGTTACCGCCCGGAATGACCTCAGTTTTCCCGTCTTCTGCAGCCATTCGAGCTTGTTGCTTCAATGAGGTCCAGGCGTTACCGCCCGGAATGACGTGGAGATGGTCGACGGCGTTGCCAAGCCGATTAGCGCTTCAATGAGGTCCAGGCGTTACCGCCCGGAATGACTTCTCGCCCCAATGCCCTTTCGCCTCAGCGATGGTGCTTCAATGAGGTCCAGGCGTTACCGCCCGGAATGACTTCGGTTACGGCGATCGGCAAGCGCCGTGGCATCCGGGACGCTTCAATGAGGTCCAGGCGTTACCGCCCGGAATGACGCAGGGCTCGGTGTGGATGTTCAACGACGCCACGCTGCTTCAATGAGGTCCAGGCGTTACCGCCCGGAATGACCGCCGTCGCGCGAGCGCAGGCGGCGCCGGCCCCGCAGCTTCAATGAGGTCCAGGCGTTACCGCCCGGAATGACCCGCCG
>CAYZKM010000758.1:0-2359 GCA_964478525.1 uncultured Bifidobacterium sp. | reverse complement strand
GCTTCGAGCGGTTCCTGGGTATCCTGATTGAGCAGTATGCCGGCCGCTTCCCGCTGTGGCTGGCCCCGGTGCAGGCCGTGGTGGCGACGATCGTGTCGGATGCCGACGACTATGCGCGCGAGGTCGCCCGGGTCTTCGCCCGGGCGGGGCTGACGGTGGAGACCGACCTGTCGAACCAGAAGATCAACGCCAAGGTGCGCGAGCACAGCCTGGCCCATGTCCCGGTGCTGGCCGTGGTCGGGCGCAAGGAGGCCGAGAACCGGACCGTCGCGCTGCGCCGGCTGGGGGGTTCGGCGCAGGAGGTCGTTTCACTGGATGAAGCAGTCGCGCGCCTGGCCGCTGAAGCCACGCCGCCGGACCTGCGCGGCTGACCGAGCGCCCCCGGCAAGGCCATGGAATCACAGGCCGATCCGTGGCCGGCTTGATCCAGCCGGGGGTTATCGGCCACACTGGAGCGTCGGCGCCCCGTGCGGGGCGCGGCTTGTTTGCAACGAAGACAGGAGAGAACCATAGCCCGAGGACCAATGCCCGCTCCGCCCACCCGCGACGGGCCCCGCGTGAACGAGGAGATTCGATCCGCCCAGGTGCGCCTGATCGATCAGGACGGTGAAATGCTTGGCGTCATGACCGCCCGTGACGCCGTGCAGCGCGCCTATTCCGTCGGCATGGACCTGCTTGAGATCAGCCCGAACGCCGATCCGCCGGTCTGCAAGATCCTCGACTACGGCAAGTTCAAGTACGAACAGCAAAAGAAGCGGAACGAAGCCAGGAAGAAGCAGAAGGTCATCGAGATCAAGGAGATCAAGGTTCGCCCGAACATCGATGAGAACGACTATCAGGTGAAGATGCGCGCCATGAAGTCGTTCATCGAGGAAGGCGACAAGGTCAAGGTGACGCTGCGGTTCAGGGGCCGCGAGATGGCCCACCAGGACATCCGCGTGCTGGAACGGATCCGCGCCGAGCTGGACGCGACGACCAAGGTCGAGCAGATGCCGCGGATGGAAAACCGCCAGATGGTCATGGTGCTGTCGCCGCGCTGACGCGGCGCACCGGCCCAGGACGCACCGACCGCGCCGCGCCGGCTTCATAGGCCGGCGCGGCGCTGGACGGCATGGTGGCCAGGAAGTCCCGCAGCCCGGCATTGGTCCGGATCGCGGTGGCACCCGCGGCGACCAGCGCGTCGATGTCGTTGCGCGGGATCGTCAGCCCGGTCGGGATCGCCAGCAGCCGCTCCTTCGCCGGGCCATCGGGCAGGGCGGCCAGCGACACGTGGATCAGTTCCGCCCGCACATCGCCGCATAGCGCGCCGTCGATCGGCGGCACATGCCCGCAGCGCGCCGCCCGCAGGGCCGAGGCAACCAGTTCCAGCTGCTGATGCACGGTCAGCATCGTTTCGAAATTATAGCGATCGATCTGCCCGCCGCTGACCAGCCCGAAGATCGCCAGCAGTCCGCCGACGATCCTCTGCTGCGCGATCGAGGTGTCCTGCGTCCCCTGCCCGTCGATGCTGATGATCGCGATCCGGCGCAGCCCGCCGAACCCACGCTCCACCATGACCTCCGGCGCAAGGGTCATGGCCTGCATCAGCGACCCGGTCACCCGCATGGCCAGGTTGTCGGACACGCCGCCATCGGACAGATGCACGAATTTCGACTTCGCCGGATCGAGGTAGACGCCCATCGTGCGGGCCTGCTCACCCAGGCGCGACAGCGGGTTGGCCCGGTCCTCGGGCGAGACGCGCCGGTACCAGCCGGGGGTGCGGGCACCGCAGGCGGGGCGGCGGTTGGTCAGCGTGACCGGAGAGAACAGGCCGGGAAACCCGTTCGACGCGGCAACCGCATTGGCCAGCGGGAAGGGTGCCAGGTCGGCGCAGATCAGGTCGAAGATCTCCTGCGTGAACAGGAACGGGGTGCCGAAGGCGATGTCGGTCGCCCCGATCCCGATCAGCGGCCGCCCGCGCTTCAGCAGGTCGTCATAGGTGGCGCCGTGGAACATCGTCCGGTCATAGACGCGGGCCATGTAGTCATTGGTGCCGACCAGCGGGTTGGTCAGCCAGCCCCAGTTCCAGGGCAGCAGGTAGATGCCGAAGATGTGGGCATTCGTGTCGGCATACAGGAAATCCTCCTCGTACCGCCCGAACGCGGCCTCGCGGTGCAGGCCGTAATAGGCGGCCGTGAAGCTGCCCCCCGACACGCCCGAGATCCCGTCCAGATGCCGCAGCAGCGGCTGCGGCCCGATCGGGCTTGGCATCATCAGGTCCCGCATGCCCTGCAGCGCGCCATAGCTGAAGGCGGCCGAACGCTTGCCGCCGCCGGACATCGAGGCGAGCAGCAGCCGGTCCGGCAGCACATCGGTCTGG
>CAYZKM010000757.1:0-2369 GCA_964478525.1 uncultured Bifidobacterium sp. | reverse complement strand
ACCCGATCAGGCTGACCACCATCATGTTCGGCCCCGGCGCGGCCTGCGCCAGGGCGAACAGGGCCGCGAACTCCCGCGCGTCCAGCCAATGATGGATCTCCACCACCTGGCGCTGCATCTCCGGGATGATCGAGTTGGCCCCGCCGAACGCCAGCATCGAAAGCTGGGCGAAGACCAGGATCAGCGCGGGGATCTGGCTCATGCCTGGAACCGCCAGACCAGCGCGGTGGAGAACACGGCCAGGATCGGCAGCACCAGCGGCAGCGGCAGGCGCATCACGGCGATGGCCAGGAAGGTCAGGACCGCGACGGCGATGCCCAGCGGCCTGGCGCGCAGCGGGGCGGCGATGCGGATCGCATTGGCCAGCACATAGGCGGCCGCGGCGGCGGACAGGGCGACGAAGGCCCGCTGCACCGGGGGAAAGTCCTTGTACTGGTCATAGACGACGCCCAGCAGGATCACCACCGCCACGGGCCCGGTCATCAGCCCGAAGAACGCCGCCGCCGCGCCGGGGATGCCGCGGAAGCGCGAGCCCAGGGCGATGGTCACGTTCATGATGTTCCCGCCCGGCAGGAACTGGCACAGGCCCAGCAGGTCGGTGAACTCGGCCGCGGTCATCCATCGCTTCTGCTCGACCACCAGGCGGCGCGCCCAGGGCAGCACGCCCCCGAAGCCGAAGGTGCCGACGGTCAGGAAGCCCAGGAACAAATCCAGGACCGTCGGGCGCGTTCCGGTCACGGCCAGTCCTCGTACAGATCGGCGCGGGTGGGTGGCAGTTCCGCCGGCCCCTTCACCCGTTTGGATGCCAGGGTCTGGAAGATGCCCACCGTGTTGCGCTGGAACGCCAGCGAGCATCCGGCCAGATATGCCAGCCACAGCCTGGCCTTTTCGCGGCCGATCTCGGCCTCGGCGTCCGCCATGCGGGCGGCCAGGCGGTCGTGCCACAGCCGGCAGGTGCGGGCATAATGCTCGCGCCAGCCTTCGACATCGTGCACCTCGAACCCGTGGCGCTGCAGGTTGGCGATCGACATGCCCAGATGGTCCAGTTCTCCGCCGGGAAAGATGTATCGCGTCAGCGCGGCGTATTCCGAGGCATGTCTGGCGAAGGCCTTGTCGTCGCGCTTGGCCGGGCGGGCGATGGTGTGGTGCAGGTACAGCCCGCCCGGGCGCAGCAGCCGGTTCACCGAGGAGAAATAGGTGCGATAATTGGCGATGCCGACCTGCTCGAACATGCCGATCGAGGAGATCTTGTCGAACTGCCCCTCCATCTTCGCATAATCCTGCAGCACCACCTGCACCCGCTCCCCCAACCCCTGCTCCGCTATCTTCTCCCGCGCCAGTCCGGCCTGCTCGGCCGACAGGGTGACGCCGGTGGCATGCACGCCGTAGTGACGCGCCGCATGGCAGATCAGCGCGCCCCAGCCGCAGCCGATATCCAGCATCCGCTCCCCCGGCTGCAGGCGCAGCTTGCGGCAGATCATGTGCAGCTTGTCCTGCTGCGCGGTGGCGATGTCGTTGTTCCAGTCGCGGAAATAGGCGCAGGTGTAGACCATCGCGGGGTCGAGAAACAGCGCGTAGAACCGGTTCGATACGTCATAGTGATAATGGACGTTCTGGCGGTTGGTATCCTCGGTGCCGTCCCGCTTCGCCTTGTGCCCGCGCACCCGTTCCAGCGGAAACGGCCCGCCGCGGGAGACGAGCAGGAAACGCGCCAGGGTGCGGATCACCGCGCCCTTGTCCAGGGTCTTGATGAAGGCCTTGGTGCGCACGGTGGGGCGTTCGGCGGCCAGGTCGAAGATGGACCCGTTCAGGATGTCGATCCGCCCGGTGACCCACAGATTGGCCAGCGTATCGACAGTGGGCCGGCGCAGCAGGGTGGCGACCACGCCTTCATCCGCGATGCGCACCGCCAGCGTCTCGGGCGGCAGGTCGGCGGGCACGCGGACGCCGTTCCACAGCACGAAGCCGAGGCGCAGCCCCAGGCGCTGGCGCGCATGGGTCAACAGGGATGCGAAACCGTCGAGACGGGCCTGGGCCGCCATGGAATCGGGCCTTCCGTTGGGGAAGGCCCGATATGAACGGTTTACGCCCGATATAGAAGCCGCCCGGTCGTGCGATCAGACGGCGATCTGGTCCAGGTCCTTGCCCGCGTGTTCGGGGCTGTACAGCCAGATCACCAGGATCTGGAAGATCATCATCACCGGGATCAGCAGGAAGGCGGCCTGGAACGACCCGGTCAGTTCCCGCAGCCAGACCGACACGAAGGGCCACAGCACATAGCCGGCGAACATCCCCACCGTCCAGGCGAAGCCGTTGCCGACGCCGCGGATGCGGGTGGGGAACATCTCGGACGTATAGGTGGTGATCGG
>CAYZKM010000756.1:0-2370 GCA_964478525.1 uncultured Bifidobacterium sp. | reverse complement strand
GGTTCATCCAGGAACAGCAGCGGCGGGTCCAGCGCCATCGCCCGTGCGATGCCGGCCCGCCGCACCATGCCGCCCGACAATTCGGCCGGCATCTGGTCGGCGGCGTCGGCCAGGTCGACCAGGCCCAGCTTCATGCGGGCGATGGCCTCGCGGCCCTCGCGCGGCAGGTCGGTGAACATCTCCAGCGGCAACATGATGTTCTCCAGGATCGACATCGACCCGAACAGCGCCCCCGACTGGAACATCACGCCGATCCGGCGGCGGAGCTGGCGCAAGGCATCGGGATCGCCGGTGGCCAGCCCGCCGATCTCGATCCGGCCCGCGGTCGGTGTCAGCAGGCCGATCATCTGCTTCATCAGGGTGGATTTCCCGCAGCCGGACCCGCCCAGGATCACGAACACCTCGCCGGTGGCGACCGTCAGCGAGACGTCGCGGAAGATGGTGCGCCGGCCGAAGCGCTGGCTGACGCCGTCGACGGTGATGAAGGGCGCGCCGGTCACAGGCCCAGCCGGTAGAACATCAGGGCGAACACGCCATCCAGCAGGATGGTGGCGACGATGCCGCCCACCACCGCGCCGGTGGCCGCCAGCCCGACCGCGCGCGGCCCGACGCCGGTGGCCAGGCCCGACCGGCAGCCGATGGCGGCGATGGCGATGCCGAAGCACACCGCCTTGAACAGCCCGCCCATCAGGTCGGTCACGGACGTGCCCCATTGCACCTGCCGCGCGATGGTGACCAGCGGGAAGCCGAAACCCTGCATCACCGTGGTCATGCCCGCCAGCCCGGCCAGGTCCAGCACCAGGGTCATCACCGGCATCACCATCATCACCGCCAGCAGGCGCGGCAGCACCAGCATGATCACCGGATCGATCCCCATGGTGACCAGGGCGTCCAGCTCCTCGTTCACCTTCATCGTGCCGATCTCGGCGGCGAAGGCGGACGCCGTGCGCCCGGCCAGGATCACCGCCGCCAGCAGCGGGCCCAGTTCCCGCAGCAGGCTGACGGCGACCAGGTTGGCGACATAGATCTCGGCCCCGAAGCGGCGCATCGGGATCACCGACTGGAACGCCAGGATCAGCCCCATCAGATACCCCAGCAGCAGCACCAGCGGCAGCGACCGGATCCCCGCCTGTTCGGCATGCAGCGTCAGGTCCCGCCCGCGCAGCATGCGCAGGTGCCAGGGCAGGCGGGCGAACGCGACGGCGGTTTCCCCGACATAGCGGATATTGTCCAGCACCCGCGCCCACAGCCCCGCCACCATCTGCCTGACCCCGGCCGACGGCGCCCGCGCGGCCGGCCGTTCCCGCGCCAGCTCTGCCGCCGCGCGCCGGAACAGCGGCTGGACGGACTCGGGACCGGCGCGCAGCGTGACCGGCGCCTGGTGGGCCTTCTCGATCGCGGCGAGGAACACCGCCCCGGCCAGGTCGCATCCGGTCACGCCATCGAGGTCCACGATCAGCGCGCCGCCGCGCGCCTGGCGCGCCTGGTCCATGGCCTGGCGCCACAACGCGCCGGCGGCCGTGGCATCCAGCTGCCCGGCCAGGCGCATCACCGCCGCCCCGTCCCCGCACGCCATCGCCGGCAGCGCGACGGGCGGCCCGGGCACGGCACACCGCGGCGCGGGATCGTGATCGGATGAGGAAGCCGGCGGCGCCATCCCGTTACCAATGCGTCTGCACGACAGCCCCAGGCCAGGTGGTGGGCCCATTCGTTGATATGGATCAACGCGTTAACCACCCCCGGGCGGCACAGTCCGGGACCGCCGGAGCCATGGCGGCTGGCTGGTGGCTGTGTCTTGCGCCGACCGCATGGTATCCTAGGATACGCCGATCGGAATGGGTAGGCTTTCACGTGGGATGGATTGTGATGGGATCGACGAACCGCCGTACGCATTCATGGCTTGCCGCCGCGCTGCTGGCCGCAGTGCTGGTCCCGTTGGCCGGCACCGGCCAGGCCGCGGCGCAGAGCCTGTTTCCGACCCTGCAAAGCTACTACCCGCAGCTCAGCCGCGAGGATATCGACCGCATCGAGGCCGCCGCCGCGCGCCTGTATACCGGCACCGGCATCGGCGACACCGAGCGGTGGCGCAACCCCAACACCGGCGATTCCGGGTCGGTGAAGCTGATCGGCTCGTCTGAGGTCAAGGGACAGCCCTGCCGCAAGCTGGAATACACGGTCCGGCTGGAGCAGAAGAAGCAGGAGCTGAACAGCTATGTGCTGAACTGGTGCAAGACCGCGTCCGGCGAATGGAAGATCGTCGAGCCCTGATCCCGACACCAATCCAGGCCCCATCCGGCCCCCAATCCAGCGCCCCTGCAGGCGAATCGCACAAGGAATTTCCTCTCTTTCTGGACGCGGCTCGACGTGATG
>CAYZKM010000755.1:0-2376 GCA_964478525.1 uncultured Bifidobacterium sp. | reverse complement strand
CGCAGCGGGCGCAGCGCGGCCCGGTCCAGCGGGGCGACGTCGACGTCGTCCCCGGTCTCGGTGCGGAAGACGATCTCGCCGCTGGTCGGGCGGATCGCGCGCAGGATGCAGCGCGAGGTGGTGGTCTTGCCGCAGCCGCTTTCGCCGACCAGGGACAGCGTCTCGCCGCTGTCGATCCGGAAGCTGACATCGTCGACCGCGCGCACCTGCCCGGCGACGCGGCTGAACAGCCCGCGCCGGATCGGGAAATACTTGCGCAGCGCGCGCACATCCAGCACGCGGGTCATGCCGCCGCCCCGCTTTGTGGATACAGATGGCATGACACGACGTGATCCGCCCCGGCCGCGACCTCGGCCGGGAACGACGCATCGCAGATGCCCGCCATGAAATCGGGGCAGCGCGGATGGAACGGACAGCCGGCCGGGCGGGCGAACGGATGCGGGATCGATCCGGTGATGGTGGCAAGCCGCGCGCGCGGTTCGGCGAGCACCGAGGGGATCGAGCGCAGGAGCGAGCGTGTATACGGATGGCGGGGCGCGTGGAAGATCGCGTCGACCGGACCCTTCTCGACCTCGTGGCCCAGGTACATCACCACGACATCGTCGGCCATTTCCGCGATCACGCGCGTGTCGTGGGTGATCAGGATCACCGCGTGCTGGCGTTCCTGTTGCAAGCGCCGGATCAGCTCCAGGATCTGCGCCTGCGTCGTCACATCGAGCGCGGTGGTGGGTTCATCGGCGATCAGCACGCGCGGTTCGGCGGCGAGCGCGAGCGCGATCATCACCCGCTGGCGCAGCCCGCCCGACAGCTCGAACGAATAGGCGTCGACGCGCTGGGCCGGGCGGGGGATGCCGACCAGGGCCAAAAGCGCGATCGCGCGGTCGCGCGCGGCCTTCTTCGACAGCGGCGCATGCAGGCGGATCGCCTCGATCAGCTGGTTGCCGATGGTGTGGAAGGCGGACAGCGAGCTCATGGGCTCCTGGAACACCAGCCCGATCTCGCCGCCGCGGATGGCGCGCATCTCGCGCCCATCGGGGGCCAGCTTCGTCAGGTCCACCACCGTGCCGTCCTGCCGGCGCAGCAGGATCTCGCCGCTGACGACGCGGCCGGGCCGTTCGACGATGCGCAGGATCGACCGCGCGGTCACACTTTTGCCGCAGCCGGATTCACCGACGATGCCCAGCGTCCGGCCCGGGAACAGGTCGAACGAGGTGCCGTCGACCGCGCGCACCACGCCCTCGTCGGCCGAGAAATAGGTGTGCAGGTCGCGGACCGACAGGATCGGGTCAGCCATAGGGGTCCGCCGCGTCGCGCAGCCCGTCGCCCAGGAAGTTGAAGGCCAGGATCACCACGATCACCGGCACGGCGACCGCCAGCAGCCAGGGCGCGAGGCCGAGGGTCTGCAGGTTCTGCGCATCCTGCAGCAGCACGCCCCAGGAAATCGCCGGCGGACGCAGGCCGAGGCCCAGGAACGACAATGTCGTCTCGCTGATGATCATCGCCGGAAGTGCGAGGCTGATCGCGGCGATGATGTGGGACAGGAAGCTGGGCACCATGTGCTTGAAGATGATGCGCAGGCGGGAGGCGCCCGCGAGTTCGGCGGCGGTGATGAAATCCTCCTCCCGCAGGGCCAGGAAGCGCCCGCGCACCACGCGCGCCAGCTCGGTCCAGCCGATCAGCGAGATGATCAGCGTGATGGCGAAATAGACCTGCTGCGGCGACCAGGCGGTGGGCACCGCGGCGGCCAGGCCCATCCACAAGGGTATGGTGGGGATCGAGCGCAGGATCTCGATCACCCGCTGGATGGCCATGTCGATCCATCCGCCATACAGCCCGGATACGCCGCCCAGCAGCACACCGAGGGCCAGGCTGATGGCCACGCCGACCAGGCCGATGGTCAGCGAGGTCTGTGTGGCCAGCACCAGGCGGGAAAACACGTCGCGCCCCAGCTGGTCGGTGCCAAGCAGGAACAGCGCATCCTGCGGCCTGCCGTCCGAGACACCCAGCAGGTGGCGCGTGGTCGGGAACAGACCGAGGAAGCGGTATTCATAGCCCTGGCCGAACAGGACCAGCGCGCGCGGTTCCGACGGGTCGGGCACATAGGACAGCTTGAAGGTGCGGATGTCGCGCTTGCCCTTCAGGGCGAAGACATGCGGGCGGAAATTGCCGTCGGCGTCGAACCAGTGGATCGGCTGCGGCGGGATGTAGCTGCGCGCGGCCTCGGTCTCGAACGGTTCGGCATAGGCGATGAAGTCGGCGAACAGCGCGACGACGTAGAACAGCGCGACGATGATCGCGCTGACGACAGCCAGCTTGTGCTTGCGGAAGCGCCACCAGATCAGCTGCCGCTGGGTGGCGACGGCGACCCGGTTTTCC
>CAYZKM010000754.1:0-2398 GCA_964478525.1 uncultured Bifidobacterium sp. | reverse complement strand
GTAATGTTCCGCCAATGTTCCGTTCGCGCAAGCCTCAGGCGCTGACGATCGGTGGCTTGAACAGGCCCTGGGGCGAGACGGTGAAGATCTCGTAGCCCGTCTCGGTGACGCCCACCGAGTGCTCGCACTGGGCGGAGAGGGACTTGTCGCGGGTGACGGCCGTCCAGCCGTCGGACAGCAGCTTCACCTGGTGCTTGCCCAGGTTCACCATCGGCTCGATCGTGAAGAACATGCCCGGGCGCAGCACCGGGCCTTCGCCGGGCCGGCCGAAATGCAGCACGTTCGGCGGTTCGTGGAAGCGGCGGCCGATGCCGTGGCCGCAGAAATCGCGCACCACGCTGAAGCGGTTGCTTTCGACGAAGACCTGGATCGCATGGCCGACATCGCCCAGCGTGCGGCCGGGCTTCACCACGGCGATGCCGCGCATCAGCGATTCATAGGTCACGTCGACCAGGTTGCGCGCGCGGGTGCTGGGGGTGCCGGCCGCATACATGCGCGACGAATCGCCATGCCAGCCATCCAGGATCACCGTCACGTCGATATTCAGCACATCGCCCTTCTCCAGCTTCCGCTCGGACGGGATGCCATGGCAGACGACATGGTTGATCGAGGTGCAGATCGACTTCGGATAGCCGCGATAGTTCAGCGGCGCCGGCACCGCGCCATGGGCGATGATGAAGTCGTGGCAGATCCTGTCCAGTGCCGCCGTGGTGACGCCGGGGCGGACATGCTCGTGGATCATGTCCAGCGCCTCGGCCGCCAGGCGGCCGGCGGCGCGCATTCCGGCGAAATCCTCCGGCGCGTGGATCGTGATGTGTTTCGCGTCGGCCCCGCCATCCATGCTCGTGCTCCGTCCACCCCAAGGTCAGGTTGTCGTGACCCGAACATGCGCAACGCATCGTCCATGCGCAAGGCCGCTGACGCAACAACCCTGATAGGCATCGCGCGCCGATCCGGCTAAGGGACCGTCATGATCATCGACATGCACACCCATGCCGGCCGCCCGCAGCGGACCGGCGACGTCGACCGCGCCGTGCTGGCCACGATGCGCCCCTCGGGTGTGGCGGCGGCCGTGGTCTCGGCCATCGCCGACATCCCGGCGATCCGGCGCAACCCGCAGACCAGGCGGCTGGAGAAGGTGCGCGATCCCGACCCCGGCGAGTGCCTGGCCGCCGTGCACGGCTATCTCGACAGTTTCACCGCCGCGGGGATGCGCATCGCGCTGGAACCGGACGATATCCGCCCCGACGATCCCGCCCTGGTGCTGGCGGTCGAGGGCTGCGACTTCCTGGAGGGCGATCTCGGCCGGCTGGACGTGATGGCCGGTCGCGGCGTGCGGTCAGTCCAGCTGACGCATTACCTGGTCAATGAAACCGGTGACATCCAGACCGAGCCGGCGGTCCATGGCGGGCTGACCCGGTTCGGGGCGGATGCGGTGCGGCGGATGAACCGCCTGGGCATCATCGTCGATGTCGCCCATTGCTCCGAGGACACGGTGAAGGGTGTCGCCGCCGCGGCGGACCGGCCGTTCGTCTGCACCCATGCGAACCTGAAGGAGCCGGGGCATCCGGACGGCGACCATCCGCGCTATATCGGACCGGACTATGCCCGCATGGTCGTCGAATCCGGCGGCGTGATCGGGGCGTGGATCGCGGTGCTGCACCGCGAGAAGCTGCCCGGCATGATCCGCCATCTGTTCCGCGCCATCGATGCGGTGGGGATCGACCATGTCGGCATCGGCACCGACCTGCCGGCCGGCGTGGCGAGGACGGAGATGCCCGATTTCTCCCGCCACCCCGAGATCGTGGACGCGATGCGTGCCCGCGGCATGAGCGCGGAGGAGGTCGGGAAAGTGTGTTCGGGCAACTGGCTGCGGGTGTTCAGGGAGGTGCGGGCATGACGTTGAGCGACAGGCGCAAGCAGGCGGCGGCGGAAGCGGCGGTGAAGCTGGTGCGCCATGGCGATGTGGTGGGGCTGGGCACCGGCTCGACCGCCGTCTTCGCGATCGCCGCACTGATCCGCGAGGCCCGCAACGGGCTGGACATCCTGTGCATCCCGACCTCGGACCGCAGCGCCGAACAGGCCCGCGCCGGCGGCTTGCGGCTGGAGGCGGAGCCGGTGGCGGCCGCCCAGATCGACATCCTGATCGATGGCGCGGACGAACTGGTCGCCGGCTCGCTGGATCTGATCAAGGGCCTGGGTGGGGCGCTGCTGCGCGAGAAGATCGTCGCCGCGGCATCGAAGCGGATGGTCGTCATCGCCGACGATTCCAAGCTGGTGTCGCGGCTGGGACAGCGGACGCCGATCCCGGTCGAGGTCGTGCGCTTCGGCTGGCGGTCGACCCAGGGCCGGATCGAGGCGCTGGGCGGGGTGCCGGTGCGCCGGACGGCGCAGGACG
>CAYZKM010000753.1:0-2399 GCA_964478525.1 uncultured Bifidobacterium sp. | reverse complement strand
GATCGCATGATTCACCCGCTGCCACGGTTCCGCTCAGCGTGATCATGCTCTAGGATCAGGTCGAACCCGCGGCGCACGCGGGGCCGGGGAATGTGTCCGCATGAGCGCTACCACGGCCGAGGGCGGCATCTTCACGATCAGCGGCCGCCAATGGCTGATCCTGTTGATGGTCCAGCTGTCGAACCTGCTGTTCGGCATGACCATCACCATTGCCAACGTGGTGCTGCCGCAGGTGCGTGGCAGCCTGTCGGCCACGCAGGACGAGATCTCGTGGGTGATCACGCTGAACCTGGTCGCCACCGCTGTCGCGACGCCGATGACCGGATGGCTGGCCGCGCGCATGGGCTGGCGCAACGTGATGCTGTTCGCGGTGGGCGGATTCACCATTTCGTCCTTCATGTGCGGCATCGCCAACAGTTTGGAATCACTGGTGGTCTTCCGGGTCGGGCAGGGCATGTTCGGCGCCCCGATCATGCCGATGGGCCAGGCGATCCTGCTGGCCAGCTTCCCCCGCCACCTGCAGCCGACCGCACTGGTGATGTGGGGTGTCGGCGCGGTGTTCGGCCCGGTGCTGGGACCCATCCTGGGCAGCATGATCACCGAGGCATACGACGACTGGCGCACCGCCTTCTTCATGATCGTTCCGCCCGGCATCGCCGCGCTGACCTGCATCTGGTTCGCTTTGTAGGACCGCAGCGAAAGCAAGCCCACCTATTTCGACTGGACCGGGTTCATCGCCCTGTCGATCGCCATTGTCTCGGCGCAGCTGGTGTTCGACCGGGGCCAGAAGCTGGACTGGTACGATTCGAACGAGATCATCATGTGGACGGTGCTGGGTGCGGTGTCGTTCTGGGTCTTCATCGTCCATTGCCTGACCGCACAGAAGCCGTTCCTGGACCCCAGGCTGTTGCTGGACCGGAATTTCTCGGTCGGCATCATGATCGCCTTCGTGATGGGCATGCTGAGCTTCACCACGCTGACGCTGTTCCCCACGCTGCTGCACGATCTGCGCGACTATCCCGACAGTGCCATCGGCGTGCTGCTGGCCGCGCGCGGGCTGGGGAACTGGGCGGCGTTCCTGGTGATCGTGAAGCTGACCCGGATCGCCCCGCGCATCGCCATCGCGGCGGGGCTGGCGATGCAGGCGTTCTCGGCATGGGCAATGGCGCAGTTCGACATCAACCTGACGCCGTTCGACATCTTCTGGACCAGCATGCTGCAGGGCTTCGGGCAGAGCATCACATTCACGCCCATGACCGTGCTGGCCTTTGCCACCCTGCCCAAGCACCAGATCACGGAAGGGTCCAGCGTCTTCACGCTGATGCGGAACTTCGGGTCCAGCCTGTTCATCTCGATCACCGTCGTCACGCTGATCCGGTCCACCCGGGGCAGCTACGCGGCGCTGAACGAATACATCTCGCCCTATAACCGCCTGGCGCTGATGCCTGGCTGGCCGGACCAGTGGAGCATGGATACCGCGGTCGGGCTGACGCGCCTGTCGAACGAGGTGCAGCGGCAGGCGTCGATGATCGGCTATGTCAACTCGTTCTATCTGCTGTCCTGCGCGGCGGCGGTGGCGATTCCGCTGGCCGCGCTGATGCGCAAGGCGCCGGCCGAGCAGCCGGCGTAGGCGCTATGGCTTTGGTGCTGGGAAG
The DNA here is from genome assembly GCA_964478525.1 of uncultured Bifidobacterium sp. Classification (GTDB taxonomy): domain Bacteria; phylum Pseudomonadota; class Alphaproteobacteria; order Acetobacterales; family Acetobacteraceae; genus Rhodopila. The sequence continues at coordinate 744 of CAYZKM010000753.1, read as the reverse complement.
AGGTACTTGCCGATCAACACGATGAGTGCCCCCAACTGGACGGTGGTTGCGCCGATCAGGGTCATAAGCAACTCCGTCGTGACGAGCCGGTCCTTGGCGGTAAACCCGCCCGTTTGTCGCACGAGCAATTCCACATCGGTCATGAATACCGACCATACGCCGAACAGCACGGCCCCATTCACGACGAGAAACGCCATGACGATCGCGATCGCGACCCACCGGCGAAGGCTCGCATCGGACAGGGCTATCCTGTCAGCGACCGGGATCTGAGCGACATCGGCCAGTGCACTGAGATTTTGCAGTCCTGCCGGCGTGCGCATGGCGGTCCTATTTGTCGAGGCTCACGGTTACCGCCTGCTCCGCATCCTCACCCGACAACGTGACCGTCTTTGCGGTACCGGCCACGTCGACCGCAGTATTGGCAAGACCAAGTGCCCGCGAGAGCACTTCAGCGTCGGTCTTGACGCCGAAACTCGCCTTAAGCCGATCGAGCACGGTGCGGGTCGGGCCGGTGATCTGCACAGCAAGCATCTCTGACATCGGGGCGGCTCCTGGACTCAATGACAATGAAAGATATCATTTTCCGATGATCCGAATGCAAGCCGACCCGACGACACCGGCCCAGGGCTTCCGCCTCAATAAACCACCACGGACCGGATCGACTCCCCCTTCCGCATCAGCTCGAAACCCTCGTTGATCTGCTCGAACGGCAGGCCCTGGGTGATCAGGTCGCCGCTGTTCATC
>CAYZKM010000752.1:0-2401 GCA_964478525.1 uncultured Bifidobacterium sp. | reverse complement strand
TCCCGATCATGCTGGTCGAGGAAGCCCGCAAGCTGGACCCCTGATGCCCGTCCCGACCGAGATCCGCTACGACCGCGCCAGCCGCGTGCTGCACGTCACGTTCGATGATGGGGTGGCGTTCGCCCTCCCGGCCGAATACCTGCGCGTGGAAAGCCCGAGCGCCGAGGTGCAGGGCCATGGCCCGGCCCAGAAGAAGACGCTGCCGGGCTGCCGCGATGTGACCGTGACGGCGATCGAGCCGGTGGGGCACTATGCCGTGCGTCTGATCTTCGACGACGGCCACGATACCGGCATCTATGCCTGGGACTACCTGCACGATCTCGGGCGGGAGCAGGACGCGCGCTGGGCCGCGTATCTGGCGGCCCTCGCCCGCCAGGGCCTGCGCCGGGAGCGCTGATCGCCGCCATGGCCCGGCGGGCACGCACGCTGACGCAGCACGACCGGGACGAGTGGGCACAATTCGCGCGCCACATCATGCCGTTGCGCGGGCACGGACGGGCCACGCCGGCGATCGAAGCCGAACCGCCCGCGGCCGCCGTGGCACCGCCAAGACCACGTCCGATGCCGCCGGTACTGCGGGTGGTGACGGCCCCGGTCAACATCGGCGCCGAACCGGGCGGGGTCGACCGCGCCACCTGGCAGCGGTTTCGGGGCGGCAAGGTGAATGCCGCCCGCAAGCTGGACCTGCATGGCATGACCACCCAGCACGCCTATCACGCATTGATCTCCTTCCTCCGCTCCGCGCACGCCGACCGGCTGCGCTGTGTCGAGGTGGTGACGGGGCGCGGGTCCGGCGAGGGCACCGGCACCATCCGGCGGGAGTTTCCGATGTGGCTGAACCTGCCTGATATCCGCCCGCTGATCCTGGCGGCCTCGCACCCGCATGCCGCCAATCCCGGATCGGTGCGCATCCTGCTGCGGCGCGTGCGGTGACCCCGTTCGGCGCCCGGGTCCGCGCCCTGCGCGAGGAACGCGGCGTCACGCTGAAGCACCTGGCCGAGACCCTGCAGGTGTCGGCGGCCTATCTCTCGGCGCTGGAGCACGGCAAGCGTGGCGCGCCAAGCGCCGGGCTGGTCCACCAGGTGAACGAGTATTTCGGCCTGATCTGGGACGACGCGGAGGACCTGGCGCGGCTTGCCAGGCTGTCGAACCCGCGGGTGACGGTGAACACCGCCGGCCTGACGCCCGAGCAGACGGCGCTGGCGAACCGCCTGGCCCAGACGATCCACCGCCTGCCGCCCGAGACCATCGCCGCGTTGCACGCCATCCTGGATGCCACGACGACACGGCAGAAGCCGCGGCTGCGCCGAGCGGCGCGGAAGGCGGGATAGGTGGGTTGGCGCCGCCGGCTGCACGGATGCATGACCGCTTGTTGACACCGGCCGGCGCCATCACTAGGTTGGTTGAAGTCAGGAACTTGATCGCCGTGCCGCGCCAAGCCTGATCCCACCCAGGTTCCCGAAAGACGGCGTCCCAGCCCCCGGGGTCTATTCTCGGCCGCTTCTCAGGCAGGTCCCGCGCGTCTCTCCACTACCGCCCCATCCGAGGCAGGCAGATGCATCTCGCTGAATTGAAAATGAAGTCGCCAGCCGACCTGGTGAGCTTCGCCGAATCCCTGAACATCGAGAATGCGTCCTCGCTGCGCAAGCAGGATATGCTCTTCGCGATCCTGAAGACCCTGGCCGAGAACGACCATGTCATCAGCGGCGAGGGCACGCTGGAAATCCTGCCCGACGGGTTCGGCTTCCTGCGCAGCCCGGAAGCGAACTACCTGCCGGGTCCCGACGACATCTATGTCAGCCCCAGCCAGGTCCGCCGCTTCGGCCTGCGCACCGGCGACACGGTCGAAGGCCAGATCCGCTCCCCCCGCGACGGCGAACGCTACTTCGCCCTGCTGAAGGTCGAGCAGGTCAATTTCGAGCCGCCCGAGGCCGTCCGCCATCGCATCAACTTCGACAACCTGACCCCGCTGTACCCGGACGAGCGCCTGAAGATGGAGGTCGAGAACTTCCAGTCCGTCGCCAAGGGCCCGCAGCGGGACTACACGCCGCGCGTCATCGACCTGATCTCGCCGGTCGGCAAGGGACAGCGCGCGCTGATCGTCGCTCCGCCGCGCACCGGCAAGACGGTGATGCTGCAGAATATCGCGACCGCGATCGCCGCCAACCACCCCGAGGTCTTCCTGATCGTCCTGCTGATCGACGAACGGCCCGAGGAGGTCACCGACATGGCCCGGTCGGTCAAGGGGGAGGTGATCAGCTCCACCTTCGACGAGCCGGCCACCCGGCACGTACAGGTCACGGAAATGGTGCTGGAAAAGGCCAAGCGCCTGGTCGAGCACAAGCGCGACGTGGTGATCCTGCTGGACTCCATTACCCGCCTGGCGCGCGCCTACAACAAC
>CAYZKM010000751.1:0-2402 GCA_964478525.1 uncultured Bifidobacterium sp. | reverse complement strand
GCAGCGCGGGGATGGTGACCTCTCCGCCTTCCAGCCCGAAGCGCTTGGTCGTGATATAGCGCTTCTGGCAGAACGTCTCCAGCCCCTCGGCCTCGGTCAGCTGCGTCAGGATGCAGCGCTTCTCCTCGGCGCTGAAGCCGGACAGCCAGGGCGCGCCCTCGACACGGCGCTGGATCCAGGATTTCTGGTCGGGGTCCTGGATATGCATGAACTCCACGCCGATCGACCCGCAATAGGTCTGGCGCAGGATCTGCATGATCTCCCGCAATGTCGCGGTTTCGCGGCCCAGCACGTGGTCGATGAAGATCGGGCGATCGAGGTCGGCGTCGGTGAAGCCATAGGTCCGGTAGTCGAGTTCGGCGTGCGGCGAGGGGATCTGCAGGCCCAGCGGGTCGAGGCGGGCTTCCAGATGGCCGCGCACGCGATAGGACCGGATCAGCATCAGCGCGCGCAGCGAGGCGATGGTCGCCGCGCGGGCCTGTTCGCTGGACAGCGGACCGGCCGGCGTGGCGGTCGCGGCACCGGCGGGCGGCGGGGCATAGGGCGTGTGCGGCGCCCAGGATGCGCCGGTCGCATCCTCGATCACCGCGCGGGCCTCGTCGTTCAGGGCGCCGAACAGATCGGCGAAGCTGGGATCGACCGAGCCGGGATCGGTTGCCCACCGCGCATACTGATCGCCCAGGAACGCGGCATTCGCGCCGTTGAAGGCGGAAGCCAGGATATCGACGCCGGCCATGTCATCCACTCCTTAAATGCCCGCCCGCGGCGTGATTAGAGACACGCGGGCGGGCTTGAAAGCCCACCCCACGCGCGCTTGGGTTGTCCCGGTCGCATGCCGCGCCCGCCATGAGGTTCACCGCATGGGGATTCACGGCATGGGGGTTCACGCAAAATACGCGCCAGCGGCCGAAGCCCCTGACGCGCCGCCACATGACACCCGACCAATAACAGGCGGTTATGACATGCGCACTTCAAATGCGACGCCAAAGCGCCAATGCAAGCGAAAACCGGCGCCGCCGGGGATCGGATCCCCCGCGACGCCGGTCATCACGCCTCCGTCCGGATCAGGCCGGGTTCACCCCGCCGCCGGCTGCTCCGGCGCCGCCGGCGGGGCCTGCCGGCGCTCGGCCATGAACTGGTCGAACTCCGACTTGTCCTTTGCGAAACGCAGCCGGTCGAGGAACGAGCTGAACTCCTGCTGCTCCTGCTCCAGCCGGCGCAGCGTCTCGGCGCGATATTCATCGAAGGCGCGGTTGCCGCTGGATGCCGGGGCGGCGTCGTCGCGCCGGCTGCACCATCCGCGCCAGGAGGCGACCCATGGCGCGGTCCAGGGGCCGGCCCACGGTTCGGCCGACGGTCCCCGCCCCTGTTGATCCCCGCGCATCCCGGCGGCGGCTCGTCTGCTCCAGCATCCCATGCGTCGGCTCCATACCATGTGACCAAGAAGTGCGAGGCCCACCGGCCACCACACAAGGAAACCCAGGATCATCGCCACGATCGGCAGGAACCGCCCGGATTGGGCCGGATGCCAGGGGTCGAAGCCCCGGTCGCGATAGTCGGACCAGTCCCGATACGGCGCGGCCCCGTCGCGGGGACCACCGGATGGCGGCCCACCCCACCCGCCGCCGGGCGGGGAACCCCAGGCGGGGTTGCCGTAAGCGCCTTGATGACTGTTGCCAGGCATCCTCGCCTCATGTGAATGTAAGACGCATTTACATATAGGCCGGACGCCGCCGCGGTCAAGGGAATTCATCCGCCGGACGCGCTACCCCCGGCCAGGCCCAGGCTTTGCAGATACAGCAGCACCCCCGCCTCCAGCAGATCGGCCGGCGGCATCGGCAGCCGCCGCCGCGACTCGTCGGCGCGGCCGAACAGCGATGCGATTCCGTGCGAAAGCGACCAGATATGCAGCGCCACCATCAGCGCCGGCGGGCGGCGGGCGGGCGGCAGGCGGGCACATAGCTGCTCGGACGCATCGCGCAGCACGGCGAAGGCGCGATCGCCGGCGGCCTGCAGGTCGGGATGCGCCTCGGGCGCGAGACGGGCCTCGAACATCGCGGCGTAGTAGGCGGGTTCGTCATGGGCGAAGGCCAGATAGGCGCGCCCCATCGCCTCAAAGGCGCGGATCGGGTCGGGCATGCCCTTGTTCCAGGCCCGCGCGAGGTCGGCGGACAGCCGGTCGAAGCCGCGCACCGCCACTTCGGCCAGCAGCAGTTCGGCGTCGCGAAAATGCCGGTAGGGGGCGGCGGGGGACACACCGGCCAGGCGGGCGGCCTCGGCGATGGTGAAACCGGCGGTGCCCTTGGCGGCGATCAGTTCCAGCGCGGCGGCGACCAGCGCCTCGCGCAGGTTGCCGTGATGATAGCCCTTTCGTTCCCCGGGTTGGCCGCCCCCGGGCTGGC
>CAYZKM010000750.1:0-2413 GCA_964478525.1 uncultured Bifidobacterium sp. | reverse complement strand
GACGATCGCGGCGGGCGGATGTTCGTCTGTTCCGACACCGATCATTGCGCCGAGCGGCGCGCGGGCGGGCATACCGGGGCGCAAGGCTGGAAGGAGGCCGCGGAATGACCGAACAGACGCTGCTGTCGGGCCGCGGGCTGGACCTGTCCTTCGGCGCGATCGATGCGCTGGTGGATGTCGACATCGATTTGTGGCCGGGCGAGATACTGGCGATCGTGGGCGAATCCGGGTCCGGCAAGACCACGCTGCTGAACGTGCTGTCGGGCCGTGCCGCGCCCGATCGCGGCGTGGCGTGGTATCGCGATCCGGCCGGGGCGCTGCACGATGTGCATGCGATGGCCGCGCCTGACTTGCGCAGGCTGCACCGCTCGGACTGGGGTTTCGTGCACCAGGACCCGCGGCAGAACCTGCGCATGGGCGTGTCCGCCGGCGGCAATGTCGGGGAACGGCTGATGGCGCAGGGCGCGCGTCACTACGGCGGTATCCGCGCGCAGGCGATCGAGTGGCTGACGCAGGTGGAGATCGATCCCGCCCGCATCGACGACCTGCCGCGCACGTTTTCCGGAGGCATGCTGCAACGGCTGCAGATCGCCCGCACGCTGGTGACGCATCCGCGGCTGGTGTTCATGGATGAACCCACCGGCGGTCTGGATGTCTCGGTGCAGGCCCGCCTGCTGGACCTGATCCGCACCCTGGTGGCGCGGCTTGGCATCGCGGTGGTGCTGGTGACGCATGATATCGCGGTGGCGCGGCTGCTGGCGCACCGGATTGCGGTAATGCAGCGCGGGCGTGTGGTGGAGACCGGGCTGACCGACCAGGTGCTGGACGATCCGCAGCACCCTTATACGCAGCTGCTCGTCAGCTCGGTCCTGCATGCATAAGTATGTAGGGAAATCATGAACTTGTGGGCGCGGTGGCATGTGTGATAGGACTCGGAAGCCGGAGGGTGAGCGTGTACTCACCCTCCGGTTCCGATGGGTCAAAGGCGGATCGTGATGGAAATCGCGATCCGCCGCTTGCCCCACCGGATCAGGATCACGGCGCGTACGCGCATGATTCGTCTCCGATGGCGGTCGTGCCCCGGTGACCGGGTACCATACCCGGCCTTCTCCGGGGCACGCCGCGACCGGACCGGGCAGGATGGCCCATCCTCGGTTTCGTCCCTGCGGACTCATCAGGCGGCGGTGATCGCTCATGGTGCCGCCATTCCTGCACCATTTCATGAACATTCGGTTACCAGCCGCGAGAGAACGTCATGACACCGGTGGTGCTGCGCGTCGAAGACCTGGCCAAGAGCTTCACCCTGCATCTGCGCGGCGGGCTGCGCCTGGCGGTGCTGTCGGATGTCGCCCTTGCGGTGCGCGCGGGTGAATGTGTCGTGCTGTCGGGCCCGTCCGGGGCCGGCAAATCCACCCTGATCCGCAGCCTGTACGGCAATTACCGCGCCGAGGCCGGCCGCATCCTGGTGCGCCACCACGGCGCGATGGTCGACCTGGCTGCCGCCGACCCGCGCACCGTCATCGCCGTGCGGCGGGAAACGCTGGGCTATGTCAGCCAGTTCCTGCGCGTGGTCCCGCGCGTCGGGGCGTGCGATGTCGTCGCCGAGGGTGCGATCGCGCGCGGTGCGGCGATCGCGGACGCCACCCGCGAGGCCACCGCGCTGCTGCTGCGGCTGAACATCCCGCCGCGCCTGCACGCCCTGCCGCCCGCCACCTTCTCGGGCGGGGAGCAGCAGCGCATCAACCTGGCACGCGGCTTCATCGGCGGCCATCCGATCCTGCTGCTCGATGAACCCACCGCCTCGCTGGACGCCGAGAACCGTGCCATCGTCGTCGCCATGATCGCCGAGGCCAAGGCGCGGGGCACCGCCATCGTCGCGATCTGCCACGATGGCGAGGTGCGCGAGGCCATCGCCGACCGTCTGTTCCCCCTGATGCCGATGCAGGACGCCGCATGACCCATGAAACCATCCTGACCAACGCCGTCCTCGTGCTGCCGGACACGGTGATGCGGGGCACGCTGGTGCTGCGCGACGGGCGGATCGCCGCCATCGACGGATCGCACTCGGCTGCCGCGGGGGCGATCGACATCGATGGCGACACGATCATTCCGGGCGTAGTCGATGTGCACACCGACAACCTGGAACGCCAGGTGCAGCCGCGCAGCATGGCGCGCTGGCCGTCACGCTCGGCCATGGTCGCGCATGACGCGCAATGCGCCGCGGCCGGCGTCACCACCGTTCTGGACGCGCTGTGCCTGGGCGATCTCGGTTTCGACAAGGAACGCGTGAAGACCTTCCAGGATGGCGTGGTCGCTCTGGATGCGCTGGCGGATGCCGGCCTGCTGAAGGCGGAACATTGCCTGCACCTGCGCGGCGAGGACCTCACCGCGTTCGATCGTCCGTCGGGCGAGG
>CAYZKM010000749.1:0-2414 GCA_964478525.1 uncultured Bifidobacterium sp. | reverse complement strand
CATTTCATTAGACAGCGAGTTTTCCTGCGGCGCCGCGGCGCCCTGGAAGGAGGTGACGAAACTATCCGGGAGGCCGATAGCCGCCTCTGCCTTTCGTACTGCCTGGATTGCGGCACCGAGCGAGGAACCGGGCGCCGTATCGAATGAGATGGTCGTCGCAGGGAACTGCGACAGGTGACTGATCTGCAGCGGTCCCGGCCTCTGCTCGACCCGCACGATTGCGCTCAGCGGCACCTGCGCGATGGTGGACATGGACGTCGGCAGGCGGATCGCGTCCAGCGCCGCCAGCGATGTCGCCATCGCCGGATCCATCTCCATGATTACCCGGTACTGGTTCGACTGCGAGTAGATGGTCGAGATGATCCGCTGCCCGAACAGGTCGTAGAGCGCGTTGTCGACGGTCGCCGGCGTGATGCCGAAGCGGGCAGCGTTCTCCCGGTCGATGACCAGATACACCGTCAGCCCCTGTTGCTGCAGATCACTAGCGACGTTGGTCAGTTCCGGTGCTTTATGAAGTTCGGCGACCAGCTTCGGTACCCAGTCGTTCAGCGCCGTCTGATAGGGATTCTGCAGCACGAACTGGTATTGCGTGCGACTTACGGCGGCATCTACCGTCAGATCCTGCACCGGCTGCAGGTATAGCGTCACGCCAGGCACACTCGCGGTTTCATGCTGCAGGCGTCGGCTGATTTCCGTCGCATCCAGCGTCCGCTCATCCTTTGGTTTCAGGTTGATCAGGAAGCGGCCGGTGTTCAGCGTCATGTTGCTGCCGTCGACGCCGATGAACGAACTCAGGCTGATAACATCCGGATCTTTCAGGATCGCTTGCGCCAGCGCCCGCTGCCGATCCGCCATCGCGCTGTAGGATACTGTCTGGCCGGCAACCGAAATGCCTTGGATCACGCCAGTGTCCTGAACCGGGAAAAATCCTTTGGGCACAACGAAATACAGACCGACCGTGGCAACCAGGGTCATCACAGCAATGAACAATGTCAGGCCCTGGTGGCGGAACACAGCCTGCAGGGCTCTGTCGTAGTGCCGGATCACCCAGCTGAATCCGCGCTCCGCAGCCATGTCCCACCGTGGGCGCGCCGCCTCGGGCTGATGGCGCAGCAGGCGCGCGCACATCATCGGCACCAGCGTCAGCGACACGATGGCGGAGATGATGATCGTCACCGACAGCGTGATGGCGAACTCGTGGAACAGTCGGCCGACCACGTCGCTCATGAACAGCAGCGGGATCAGCACCGCGATCAGCGACACGGTCAGCGAAATGATGGTGAAGCCGATCTGCTGGCTGCCCTTCAGCGCCGCCGCCAGCGGCTTCTCGCCCGCTTCGATGTAGCGGGCGATGTTCTCGATCACCACGATGGCGTCGTCCACGACGAAGCCGGTGGAAATCGTCAGCGCCATCAGCGACAGGTTGTTCAGGCTGAAACCCAGCAGGTACATCACGGCCAGCGTTCCGACTAGCGACAGCGGTACCGACAGGCTGGGAATTATCGTCGCCGGAATGTTCCGCAGGAACAGGAAGATCACCAGCACGACCAACGCGACGGCCAGTTTCAGTTCGAACATCACGTCCGCCACCGACGCTCGGATGGTCGTCGTCCGGTCGGTTAGCACAGCCACATCGACGGCTGCCGGCAGCGTGGCTTCGAGTTGCGGCAGCAGCGTCTTGATCGCGTCCACCACTTTGATGACATTGGCACCAGGCTGGCGCTGCACGTTCAGGATCACCGCCGGCGTGGTGTTCGCCCAGGCGGCGAGGCGGCTGTTCTCGGCACCGTTTGCCACTTTGGCGACATCCCGCAGCCGCACCGGCGCACCGTTGCGGTAGGCGATCACCAGATCCAGGTACTGCGACGCATCCGTAATCTGGTCGTTCGCATTGATCGTGCTGGATTGTGCCGGCCCGTCGAAGGAGCCTTTCGGTGTATTGACATTGGCATTGTTCAGTGTGGTGCGCAGATCGTCGATGTTCAGGCCATAGGCGGCCAGCGCCATTGGATTGACCTGCACGCGCACCGCCGGCCGCTGTCCGCCGCTGATGCTGACCAGCCCGACGCCCGGCTGCTGCGAGATCTTCTGCGCCAGGCGCGTCTCGGCAAAGTCGTGGATCTCGGTCAGGGGCAGCGTCTTGGAGGTCAGCGCCAGCGTCATGATCGGCGCGTCCGCCGGGTTCACCTTGGCGTAGATCGGCGGCGCCGGCAGGTCCTGCGGCAGCAGATTGCCCGCCGCATTGATTGCCGCTTGTACCTGCTGCTCCGCCACATCTAGGCTGACGTCCAGGCCGAACTGCAACGTGATCAGCGAGGCGCCTGCCGAACTGGTCGAGAACATCTGCTTCAGGCTGGGCATCTGCCCGAACTGCACCTCGAGCGGGGAGGTGACCGAGGAGGTCATCACCTCCG
>CAYZKM010000748.1:0-2414 GCA_964478525.1 uncultured Bifidobacterium sp. | reverse complement strand
GCTCGTTCTTCAGCTCGCGCGTTGCGACCCAGCGGGCGCCGGCGATGCAGAAGGACGAGATGTTCGAGCGGTTTCCCTGCACCAACGTCTATAGCATGCACACCCGCCCGGGCCTGGCGGTCGGCAAGTTCGTCACCGGACCCAGCGCGCGCGCGGCCGGCGGGGCGTTCTTCGACATCACCATCACCGGCAAGGGCGCGCACGGCGCCAACCCCCAGCACGGCATCGACCCCGTGGTCGTTGCCTGCCATCTGGGCACCGCGCTGCAATCGATCGTGTCCCGCAACGTCGCCGCCACCGATACCGCCGTGCTGAGCATCACCCGCATCCAGTCGGGCGATGCCTATAACGTCATCCCGCAGACCGCGGTGATGGCGGGCACCGTGCGCACCATGAAGCGCGAGACCATGGCGCTGATGGAACAGAACATGCGCCGGCTGGTGTCATCGGTCGCGCTGGGCTTCGGTGCCGAGGCCGAGATGGATTTCCGCGTCATCTTCGCGCCCATGGTCAACGACGATGCCGAGGCCGTGCTGCTGGGCGATGCCGCGGCCGCGATCGCGGGCGAGGACAACGTCAACCGCAACGGCAATCCCGGCATGGGGTCCGAGGATTTCAGCTTCATGATGGAGATCGTGCCCGGCGCCCACATCAATGTCGGCAACGGGGACAGCGCCGCGCTGCACAACCATCTATACGATTTCAACGACGAGACGATCCCCTATGGCGTCGCGCTGTACGCCACGATCGCCGAGAAGAAGCTGCCGAAAACCTCGCTGTAGGACATCGTGCCATGACATTCGTCCTGGGTCCCGACGTGGCGCTGGACCGGCCGGCCTTCGTCGATCCCACCGTGCGGATCTTCGGACGGGTCTCGGCCGGTGAGGGCGCCAGCTTCTGGCCCTATGCCGTCATCCGGGCCGAGGGCTCGGCGGTACGCATCGGGCGGTTCACCAACATCCAGGACGGCGCGGTGATCCATGTCGGCGGCGGCAAGGGGACGGTGATCGGCGACTACTGCTCGATCGCCCATCGCGCGGTGGTGCATGGCGCCGAGATCGGCGATGACTGCCTGGTCGGCATCGGCGCCGTGGTGATGGATGGCGCCAGGGTGGGACGGCGCTGCCTGGTCGGGGCGATGGCGCTGGTGCCGCCGGGCGCCGAGATCCCCGACGATTCGGTCGTGATGGGCGTGCCCGGCAAGGTGGTTGCCACGCGCAACAATTTCGTGGCCACGCGGCGCAACGCGCTGGTCTATCACCGCAACGCGCTGGCCTACGCGCAGGGCCGCCACGACGCCTGGCGCGGCGAGGATTTCGCCCGCTGGCGGGAGGAGATCAACGCCCGCCTCGCGGCCGGCGAGGCGGTGTCCACCTGACGCGTCAGGGCACCCCCTCGCCTGGCGCGCCCGCCGCGACCAGGGCCAGGCGCGCCAGGGCGGGCAGGGATCGCGCGCCGGTCTTCTTCATGATGGCGGCCCGGTGGTTTTCCACCGTGCGCTGGCTGATGCCGAGATCGGCGGCGATGTTCTTCGACGGATGGCCAGCCAGCACCATGTCCATGATCTGGCGCTGGCGCGGCGTCAGCCCGGCGACATGGCTGGCCGCGATTTCCCGCCGCACCGTCAGCTTGCTGCTGTCGCGCACCTGCTCCAGCACGCGGTCCACGCTGTCCAGCAATTCCGGCCGGCCGATCGGCTTCTCGATGAAATCCGCCGCCCCCGCCTTCATCGCCTGCACCGCGATCGAGACGTCGCTGTTCGCGGTGATCATGATCGACGGCAGGGCGGTGCCGTTCTCGCGCAGCCGGTTCAGCAGCTGCAGCCCGGTCATGCCCGGCAGGTAGGCATCGATCAGCAGGCAGGCCTGCCGCCCGGGCTGGTAGGCCGCCAGGAATTCCTCGCTGGAGCCGAAATCCTCCACCGCGTGGCCCTCGTCCTCCAGCACCGCGCGAATCGTCTGGCGGGCCAGGCTGTCGTCGTCCACCACATAGACCACCGGGCTGTCGGTGGCGGGTGCCGCTGCCACGGTCCGGGCCGGCGTGGCCGGGCGGGGCGGCGGCTTGTGTTCGGCCAGCAGGCGGTGGATCGAGGCCGTCAGGTCGGCCATCTTCACCGGCTTGTTCAGCTGCACGCAGCGCTTGACCGAGATGTCGCGCATCGTGGTGGCCGAGATGTCGCCGGTCAGGATGATGACCGGCACGTCCTGCTGCAGCTTCTCGCGCAGGCGTGCCGTCACCTGCAGCCCGTCCATCCCGTTCGGCAGGTTGTAGTCGGCCAGGATCAGGTCGGGGCGGACCGTGCCGGCGCGCACCATGTCGAGCGCGGTCAGCCCGTCGCCGGCGGTCGTGGTGCGATGGCCGTCGCTGGCCAGCGAGGTTTCCAGCAGGGCCCGCACCTCGGGGTCGTCCTCGAT
>CAYZKM010000747.1:0-2426 GCA_964478525.1 uncultured Bifidobacterium sp. | reverse complement strand
TCGAACACCACGGGGCGGTATTTGATCTTGGCGCGCAGGCGCGCGATGCCGGTCGCCAGGATGCGGCGGTGGTCGTGCGACATGGTGTGGCCCGGCGCGCCGCCGGGGCCGCCGGATTCCGGCACCATCCCGGCTTCCCACAGCAACTCATAGCGCTGCAGCACCAGGTCCTCGTTCCAGCGCTCGCCGTCCAGGCCGAAATCGATCGTCACCCGCCGGTGCCGTTCGCGCCGCGTCACCCAGTCGTCGCCCGCCTCGGCCCAGCCGCGCAGCGGGATGGCCAGCGCCCCGTCCATCGCCCGGGCATCGCCGCCGCGCCGATCCTCCCACGGGAAATACCGATACCAGCTTTGCCAGCCGACGCCGGGCGCGTCCGACATCCGGGCTTCCCGCGTCAGGCCCAGATACGAGATCGACACCACGCGCTGACGCGCGCTGACCGTCCGGTCCTGGTCGGCGAAGGTGTACAGCTGCTCGACATAGCCCAGCGGGTGATGGGTCTGCTGTTCCACCCAGGACCGCACGCCCGCCTGCAACGACCGGTGGCCCGACACGAACGGGCCGGATGGCAGGGCGGCGCCGTCGTCGATGGTCAGCACACGCGGCTGGCCTTCCGTCACCGCGACGATCACGGCGATCAGTTCGGCGGCGACCGCCGCGGCGCCGAGCTGCGCGTTGGGATGGAGCATGGGGGTCATTTGCACGGAAAATGCGGGCTTCGCCATACCGGATCGACGGCCGGGCGTCAGTCGGGGCGCGGGGTCTGCCGGCGCGCGACGGTGTCCAGCAGGGACAGTTGCGCGGGCAGGCAGCGATCGAGCCCGTACCGGTCCAGCGCCGTCCGCCGCGCCGCCCGCCGGATCGGGTCCAGTCGCGCGCCACTGCCCACCACCTCGATCACCCGCCGGGCGATGGCATCCGGGGAGAAGAAATCGACCAGCAGGCCGTTTTGGCCATCCTCGATCACCTCCTGCACCGGCGGGGTGGCCGATCCGATCACGACACAGCCGGATGCCATGGCTTCCAGCATCGACCAGGACAGCACGAAGGGCACCGTCAGGTAGACATGGGCGGCCGAGACGCGCAGCAGGCGCAGATAGTCGGCATAGGGCAGGGGACCCAGGAAATGGACCCGGTTCATGTCGGGGTCCGCATCGGCGATCTCGGCCATCATGGCATCGCGCCAGGTGCCGCCACCGGGTGGCCTCTTGCCATAGCTGACGCCGTCGGCGCCCACGATGGCGATGCGGGCGTCGGGCAGGGCGCGCAGGATCGCGGGGATGGCGCGCATGAAGGACGGAAAGCCGCGATACGGCTCCAGGTTGCGCGCGACATAGGTCACCACCGGCGCGCCCGCGCCGACCACGTGCCCGTCCGGCAGGGTGAAGCGCGCGGCGGGGTCGGGGCAGGCCAGGGCGGTGTCGATCCCGTCGAAGCGGACCGAGATGCGATCCTGCAGCATCGCCGGGTGCTGCCGCTTCTGCCACTGCGTCGGGCTGATGCCCCAATCGCCCGCGGTCAGCGCCAGCAGCAGATGGGCGTTGCGGGTGCGGGTGGCACAGTTCCGGGACAGGTCCTGCAGGTCGGACGGGTCGAAATTCGTGTCGGCGCCATGCGGATTGTAGAAGAACTCGCAGTAATGCAGCAGCGGGACGGTCGGGAAGACGTCCCGCAAGTACAGCGATTCACCCCAGCCGGGATGGGCGACGATCAGGTCGGGCCGGAAATCCTGATCCAGCAGAGCCTGGCAGGCGCGGGCCACCTGCAGGCCGTGGCGGATCGCGTTCTCGAACGGGGTCAGGAAGGCGTTGGCCGCGGCCAGGGCGCTGGCGGGGAGGTCATAGGTCACCCGGCCGACGCCGGGCTGGGTGAAATCCTTGCGCCGCCCGACGCAGATCACCCGATGGCCGCCGGCGGTGGACAGATGGCGGATCAGGTGGCGGAACTGGCCGGGCATGTTCTGGTGGATGAAAAGGATGTTCACCCCGGTGTCATAGCACGGATTTCGCCCGCTCGCCCGTGGCGGCGGATTGCCACCACATTTGTAGTGGCGGCGGCATCCGCCCCGCGCCGGACGCATTCCAGCCGGCAGCACGGTCGCGCGGATTGGGATTGACGCCCCGGGCCGGGGCTGGGTAGACCGCGCCTGGGTCACGCCCCCCCACCGGGGCGCTTTTCTTCTGCAAGGGAGAACCGAACATGGCAGTCTCCGGGGCCAACGCCCCTAAGCCGGACGTGCGTCCGGCCAATCCGCATTTTTCCTCGGGCCCGTGCGCCAAGCGTCCGGGCTACTCGGTCGATGCGCTGTCGAACGCGTTTTTCGGCCGCAGCCATCGCGCCGCCGCGCCCAAGGCGCGCCTGGCCGAGGTGATCGACCGCTCGCGCGCCATCCTGGGCATGCCCGCCGACTGGCGCCTGGGCATCGT
>CAYZKM010000746.1:0-2427 GCA_964478525.1 uncultured Bifidobacterium sp. | reverse complement strand
GCGCGGCGCCGGGCTTCATGTTGGCGTGCAGCTTCTCCCGGTACAGGTCGCCCTGTCCCTCGTCCGGGGTCAGGACCATCACCACGTCGGCCCACTTGGCGCAATCGGCCGGGTCCATCACCTTCAGGCCCGCGGCTTCTGCCTTGGCGACGCCGGCGGAACCGGGGCGCAGGCCGATGGCCAGGTTGGCGCAGCCGGAATCCTTCAGGTTGTTGGCATGGGCATGGCCCTGGCTGCCATAGCCGATGATGGCGACGTTCTTGCCCTTGATCAGGTTCACGTCGGCATCGCGGTCATAGTAGACGCGCATGGTGGAGATCCTTTCTGTGTGTCCGTCCGAGGTGGCGGGGTTATGGCTGAAGTGGACTGGATGATCCAGACGGTGTGTTGGCTCGTCTTGGTCCCCACGGTGACGGTTGCGACGCAAGGTAGGCTTGTATAAGGCTGGAGGCGGCTGCGCTGTTAAAGGCAGAGTTCCACAAGGAGTGCTGGTTGGTCCATGTTAAAGCCTGACCAACATGACGCCGGCCCGACCGGCGATCCACGGGGCAGGGCAGGGCGGTATGTCCGGCAGCCTTCGGGCTATCGGGCCTTCATGCCGGCGCCGCTGCCGCCGGAACCGCCGATCGTGGTGGATGCCGAATTGCAGAGGCTGTTGTCGCGCGCGGACCTGGCGCTGGGGCGCCTGGACGGTTCTATCCAGACCTTGCCCAACCCCGACCTGTTCGTCCTGATGTACGTCCGCAAGGAAGCCGTCCTGTCGAGCCAGATCGAAGGGACCCAGAGTTCGTTGCACGACCTGTTGGCGGCGGAAGCGCAGGTGCTGTCGCCCGGCGCGCCGCGCGATGTCGATGAGGTCGTCAACTATGTCGCGGCGATGAACCACGGGCTGGACCGGCTGGCGGACCTGCCGGTGTCGGTCAGGCTGATCCGGGAAATCCACGAACGATTGCTGGCCGGCGTGCGCGGATCGCGCCTGACCCCTGGCGAGTTGCGTCGCTCCCAGAACTGGATCGGTCCGGCGGGATGCACGCTGCACGACGCGGCCTTCGTCCCGCCGCCCCCGCACGAGGTGGCCGACGCCCTTGGTCGGCTGGAGCGGTTTCTGCACGAGGGCGACGCGTTGCCGTTGCTGATCAGGATCGGCCTGGCCCACGCGCAGTTCGAGACGATCCATCCATTCCTGGACGGCAATGGCCGCGTCGGGCGTCTGCTGATCACCTTTCTGCTGTGCCAGCAGGGCGTGCTGCACAAGCCCGTCCTGTACCTGTCCCATCATTTCCGGAAGCATCGGCAGGTCTATTACGATCTTCTGCAGGGGGTGCGCGACCGCGGTGACTGGGAAGCGTGGCTGCGTTTCTTCCTGACGGGCGTTGCCGAGGTCAGCGCGCAGGCAGCGGCGACGGCGCGTCGTATCCTTGTCATGCGGGAGGCGCATCGCAGCGCGGTCGCCGATCATCTCGGGCGCGCGGCGGGAAATGGCCACAGGGTGCTGGAGCAGTTGTTCCGGCGGCCGATCATGTCGGTCAACGACGTCCGGGCGATCACCCAGACGACGTATCCCGCCGCGAACGATCTGGTTGGCCGGCTCGAGCACTTGGGTATCCTCGAGGAGGTGACGGGGCAGGCACGCAACCGCCGGTTTCGCTACAGCGCCTATGTCCGGCTGTTCAGCGAAGACCAGGACGACATGCCGCCCCCTTGAAGCAGGGTGTCAGATCGTCCGCTTGCCACGCGCCAGGGCGGCGATCCCGGTACGGGACACCTCGGCCAGGCCCAGGGCGCGCATCAGCTCGATGAACGCGTCGATCTTGTCCGACGCGCCGGTCAGTTCGAACACGAAGCTTTCCACCGTGGTATCCACCACCCGCGCGCGGAAGGTTTCCGCAATACGCAGCGCCTCGACCCGCTTCTCCCCGGTGCCGATCACCTTCACCAGCGCCATCTCGCGCGCGACATGGGGGCCTTCCTCGGTCAGGTCGGACACGCGATGCACCGGTACCAGGCGGTCGAGCTGCGCCTTGATCTGGTCGATCACCATCGGCGTTCCGGTGGTCACGACATTGATCCGGCTCTGCCGTCCCTCGGCGTCGACCGGGGCCACGGTCAGGCTGTCGATGTTGTAGCCGCGGCCGGAAAACAGGCCGGTGACCCGCGCGAGCACACCGGCCTCGTTGTCCACCAGGACCGAGATCGTGGCGCTGCGCTGGGCGTTGTCTGAAGAGCTGGGCATGAATGCAACCGTCCGGTCATGCAAAGGGGGCGCGCCGGGGACACCCCCGGCCGCGGCGGCGTTCTGGCAGAAAACTCAGACCAGGGCAAAACCCTGGTCGGAGACGACGGCGTTGGTCGCCTCGTGATCGGGACCCAGGATCATTTCGTTGTGCGCCGCCCCCGACGGGATCATCGGGAAGCAGTTCTCCTTCT
>CAYZKM010000745.1:0-2438 GCA_964478525.1 uncultured Bifidobacterium sp. | reverse complement strand
CCAGGTGTAGGTCGGGTTGAACAGCATCTTGATGAAGCCGGCGGGGATATGGATGTAGGGGTGGCGGTCGGGCGGGCCGCATTCCAGCACGCAGACCGTGCTGGCCGGATCCTCGGTCAGGCGGGCGGACAGGATCGAGCCGGCGGCACCCGCGCCGACGATGACATAATCGAATGAATCGCCGTCCTGCCGGTCCACGTCGTTCCCCCTTGCGTGATATCCAATCGTCCGATGCCCATGGGTATAGGGGTAATCCGGACGGTCTTCCAGGCGCGGCGGCATCGCCGGTTCGCTCTTTCCCGGCGGGCGGGACTGGTCCTAGGATCGGTGCAAGCACCGTCCAAGCCACGCGGAGACCGGAATGGAATATGTCTGCGACGCGCCCGGCGACCTCACGTGGTTCCGCCTGGTCAACGAGGGGGAAGCCAGCGCCGAATCGGTGGCCATGCGCCACGCGGTCGAGAAGCATTTCCGGCGGGAATGGGAACGCGCGGAGCAGGCCTATCAGCCCGCCACGACCGTGTTCATCGAGCAGGATATCGGCAAGCAGGCGCATATCCAGCGATCCATGCCGATCTTCCTGACATTGCGCGACCAGGACGGCACCGCGCTGGTCACGGCGATGCTGCCCCCGAAAGGCAGCGGCGGGGCCTGCATCGTCGTCGGACCCGGCAACGCCGATCCCTATCCCGACCACGCCGACGCGATCCGCGCCCTGGGGGCACATTTTGGGCTCACGCTGGACCGGGCGCAGTGCTATCCCTATCGTCGGTAGCAGGAGGACACCCCAATGGCCATCACACTGGAAAAATTTGCTGCTGATTGCCACGCGGCGATCAAGAACAACCCGGGCACGCCGGGCCGCGAAAAGGTCTGCGCATTGCTGAAGCAGGCGCTGGCCGACCCCGAATTCGTCGCCACCAACATCCCCGACGGCACCCCTGAGCGGAAGGTGCTGTACGAGGATCCCGAGTTCGGCTTCACCATCCTCGCCCACGGCCACACCGGCCCCAAGGGCAGCAAGCCGCATGATCACGGCCCATCCTGGGCGATCTATGGCCAGGCCTTCGGCGAGACGATCATGACCGCGTGGGACTGCCTGGCGCGCCCCACCGAGAACGCGCCTGGGAAGGCGAAGTTCAACCACAACTACGTCATGCGCCCCGGCGATGCGTATCTGTATGACATCGGCGTGCTGCACTCGCCCGAGCGCAAGGCCGCGACACGGCTGATGCGCATCGAGGGTCTGAACATGGACAAGGTGAAGCGGCTGCCCTACGAGGCCGTGGAAACCGCCAGCGCCTGACCCGGCCTGCCCCCCGACAGGCCGGCACGGTCCGGCCCGTCGGGTTCAGGCTTTCGGGATGATCTGCCGTTCCTCGATGACATAGCTTTTGATGCGGCCGATGAACAACGCGCCATCATCGGTCAGCCGCTTCATCTCCGGCGACTTCGACGCCTTCTCGAAACTCTCCATATCGTCATACCACAGCTCGGCGAATCCATCGACCTCCACATCGGTGTCAGGGATGTCGGGGCGCGAGCGCGTGCCCGCGATGTGCGACTGCACATAGCGGCGGATGCCCGGAACCGCATGCGCCAGCGGGCCGTGAATCTCATACCAGTGCTTCACGAACTGCGCGTGCGTCAGGCCTTCCTTGCGCGTCAGCAGGGCCATCATCTTGATCATGGCATCGTCTCCCCAATGTCTGCCCGCCCAGACTGAAAGCGCCGCGCGCGCGGTGTCAACGCCGCGCGGGTGCGACGATCGGGCAACGACATGACACGATCTTCATCGTTGACCGGCGCGCCCGCTTTGTGGTGGCTGACCCGCATGATGCGACATCTGCTGGCCGTCCTTTTCGCCCTTCTCGCCATTTCGGCGGCGCCGGCCCAGGCACAGGCGCCGACACAGCCCGCGGCACAGGCACCGACCCAACCCGCGGCACAGGCGCCAACCGCTGGCCCTGGCCCTGGGGCCGCCCCCCGCTCGTCCGCGCCAGCCGCCGCGGCCGCGGCCGCGGGGCTGAACGCCGAACAGGCGCGGCTGGCGCTGGATGTGCTGAATGATCCGGCGAAGCGGGCAGCACTGATCGCCGCGCTGCAGGCCGTCGCGCGGCCTCCCGCCGCGGCCGGCGCTCGGCCCGCCACGCCGGCCGCCGGTGCCAGTACCGGTGCCAGCGCCGCCGCGCCGGCGGCCGACCCCGCCCCGGCGCAACCCGCGGCGCCGGCCGATCCCAAGCCGGCGACCGAGACCCTGATCCCGCTGGCCCCCGACAGCCTGGGCGCGCAGCTGCTGGTCTCGGCGTCGGGCTATGTCACGTCGCTGGGCGACCGGGCACGCGACGCGTTCCGCGCCATCGAGAGCCTGCCGCTGCTGTATGGCTGGGCGGTGGTGATGGTCACCAACCCGGTGGCGCGCGAGTTGTGGATCGACG
>CAYZKM010000744.1:0-2443 GCA_964478525.1 uncultured Bifidobacterium sp. | reverse complement strand
GGGAAGACGGCGTGCGCTGCGTGCTGCCGATGTTCAAGGATGGCGGCTGGGAGTACGACGGCCCATATTTCAAGTTCCCACTGCGCAACGTCCTGCCCAAGCCGGTGCAGAAGCCGCACCCGCCGCTGTGGGTCGCGTGCAGCCAGCTTGAAACGATCGAGCTTGCCGGCCGCTGCGGCATCGGCGCGCTGGGCTTCCAGTTCCTGTCCGCGGAAATGGCCCATGCCTGGGTGCATGCCTACTACAACAGCTTCACCAAGCGGCAGCAGAAGCTGACCGACTATGCCAGCAACTGCAACATTGCCATGGTCAGCTACTTCATGTGCGCCGAGACGGACGAGGAAGCGCGCCGGCGGGCCGATGGCGCGACGTTCTTCCAGTTCTCGCTGGCATGGTACAGCGGCGCCCGCAACCGTGAGCGTCCGCCGCCGGGCGCGGTGAACATGTGGGACGAGTACAACAAGTGGAAGAAGGAGAACCCCGAGGCGCAGGCCCGCGCGCTGTCGGGTGGCCTGATCGGATCGCCTGAAACGATCCGCCGCAAGCTGCGCCGCTTCCAGGAATCGCATGTCGACCAGATCATCCTGCTGAATCAGGCGGGCAAGAACACGCACCAGCATATCTGCGAAAGCCTGGAGCTGTTCGCCAAGGAGGTGATGCCGGAATTCGTCGGCAACGAAGCCGAGCATCAGGCCTGGAAGAAGGGCGTTTTGGACGGGTCGATCCAGCTGGAGGAGATCGATACGACCCCGTACAAGGAACGCGCGGGCGTCGGCAAGGGCGTCGCCATTTCCAAGCTTGCGAAGGTCGGGGCCGAAGCGGCCGAGTGAGCCGCGCCGTCGGTCGGGAAACGGGGGAGGGCGTCGGCCCTCCCCTTTTTTGTGCGTGCGGCGGAGGCAGGGCGGGGCTTACGCCGGACGTGGGTTCGCTGTAGCCTTGCGATCGGAACGGCCCGGTCGCCCGGAAAGGTGCGCTCGGAAACGGAGGAAACTCGCATGGACGGAAGCACCGGCGGCCAGGACTGCCTGACGGGCGTGCGCATTCTGGACTTCACCCAGTTCGAGGCCGGGCCCTCGTGCACCGAGGCGCTGGCCTGGATGGGCGCCGAGGTCGTGAAGGTGGAGAACCCGCGCGGCGGTGATCCCGGCCGGTCGCTGGGCGGGAAGCCCGGCATCGATGATCCGTATTTCCTGCTGTTCAACGCCAACAAGAAGTCCCTGACGATCAACCTGAAAGATCCGAAGGGCCTGGCGCTGGTCAAGGACCTGGCCAGAAAAGCCGATGTTGTCATCGAGAATTTCGCCCCCGGCGCGATCGAGCGCCTGGGCCTGGGTGCGGATGTCATCCGCGCGCTGAACCCGGCGGTGATCTACTGCCAGGTGAAGGGCTTCGGCGAAGGCAGCCCGTACGAGAAGAACCTGGCGTTCGACATGATCGCGCAGGCCTGCGGCGGCACGATGTCGATCACCGGAGAACGTGATGGCCGTCCGCTGAAGCCCGGCCCATCGCTGGGCGACACCGGCACCGGCATGCTGCTGGCCGTGTCGATCCTGGGCGCGCTGTTCCGCCGGTCCCGCACCGGCAAGGGCGAGCATCTGCAGGTGGCGATGCAGGATGCGATGCTGCACTACATCCGTATCGCGTTCGCCGCGCAGTACCGCACCGGCAAGGCAGCCATCCGCGCCGCCGACAGCTCGGTGTCGAACACGCCGCCGCCGATGGGCACGTTCCCGTGCAAGGGCGGCGGATCGAACGATTATGTCTACATCTTCACCGCCCGCGCGAACCCCGAACACTGGCGCCGCCTGCTGCAGGTGATCGGCAGGCCGGACCTGGTGGGCGACCCGCGCTATGACACGCCGGAAGCGCGTGGAGAGCGGGCGGCCGAGGTGAACGAGATGATCTCGGTCTGGACCCGCCAGCACACCAAGCACGAGGCGATGGACCTGATCGGAGCGGCGGGCATTCCCGCCGGCGCGGTGCTGGACACGATGGAGCTCAGCAGCGACCCGACCTTCGAGGAGCGCGGCATCATGCCCGTGATCGACCATCCCGTGGTCGGCAGGTTCAAGAACATTGCCTGGCCGGTTCGTTTCGGCGGCAGCCCGCCGGCGGTCAAGGCCTCACCCTTGCTGGGTGAGCATACGGACGAAGTGCTGACCGGCTGGCTGGGGCTCGATGCCCAGGGCGTCGGTGATCTGCGCAAGGCCGGCATCGTCGGCTAGACGCGGCGCCTGCCTGACCAACAACCCAGCGGGTCCGCCCGCGCATCCAGGAGACAGACAGCGATGGCTGAACTGACCGGCTCGGAGATCATAGCCAGGTGCCTTCAGAAGGAAGGCGTGAAGGACCTGTTCTATATCATGGGCGGACCGATGCTGCTGGCGGAAGCCACCTGCATCAAGGAAGGCATCCGCATGATCGACGTCCGCCACGAGCAGGC
>CAYZKM010000743.1:0-2443 GCA_964478525.1 uncultured Bifidobacterium sp. | reverse complement strand
CGCTTCCGTCGGCATCGGCTTCGCCATCCCCAGCGAGACGGCAAGCCGCATCGTCGGCCAACTCATCTCCCGCGGCTCCATCGAGCGCGGCTGGCTCGGCGTCTCGGTCGAGGATCGGGACGGCGCGGTCGTGATCGCCGGGCTGGATCGCAACGGACCGGCGGGACGCGCAGGCTTGCGCCCGGGCGATATGGTGCTTGCGGTAAACGGGGAACGGATCGACACATCGCGAGGATTGATTCGCGCCGTCGCCGGCGTGACTCCGGGCGAGAGTGCGCGGATCATGGTACGGCGGATGGGACGCGAGGTGGAGGTCCCGGTGACGGTCGGGCGACGTCCGACCGAAAGCGCGGGATAGGAGGGGAACGATGCGGATCCTGGTGGTCGAGGACGACAGGGACGTCGCCGGCTTTGTCGTGCGCGGCCTGAAGGAGGCCGGGCATGTCGTCGAACATGCCGACAACGGGCGCGACGGACTGTTCATGGCGGCGAGCGAGGTGTTCGATGCCATCATTCTGGATCGCATGCTTCCCGGCGGGATCGACGGCATCAAGATTCTGGAGACCCTGCGCGGCCAGAAGAATGCCACGCCGGTGATGATCCTGTCGGCATTGGCCGATGTCGACGAGCGGGTGAAGGGCCTGAAGGCGGGTGGCGACGACTACCTGCCCAAGCCGTTCGCCTTCGCTGAACTGCTGGCGCGGGTCGAAGCCCTGGTCCGTCGCGGCAAGACCGATGCCCCGGTCACCAAGCTGGTGGTCGAGGATTTGGAACTTGACCTGCTGTCGCGGCAGGTGAAGCGCGCCGGCCAGAAGGTGGACCTGCAGCCGCGGGAGTTCCGCCTGCTGGAATACCTGATGCGCCATGCCGGGCAGGTGGTGACCCGCACCATGCTTCTGGAAGGCGTGTGGGATTATCATTTCGATCCGCAGACCAACGTGATCGACGTCCATGTCTCCCGCCTGCGGCAGAAGGTGGACAAGCCGTTCCCGACGCCGCTGATCCACACCGTTCGCAACGCCGGCTATATGCTGCGCGCCGAACAGGTTTGATGCTGCCACGCCCTGGGGTCCGCTCACGCTGATGGCCGGCAATCGCGTGTTCCGTTCATCGGCGGTCCGCTTCGCCGTGGTCTATGCGGTGCTGTTGACGCTCAGCGCCATGACCATCACCTGGTTCTTGTGGTGGTCTACCGCCGGGCTGCTGGACCGGCAGACCGAGGCAGCGATCGAGGCCGACGCGCAGGGTCTGTCCGACCGCTGGCAACAGGGCGGCATATCGGCCCTGGCCGTCGCCATCGACGAGCGCCTGGCCCAGAATGTCGAAGACGACTCGCTCTATCTGCTGGTCGATCCGCAGGGGCGGCGGCTTGGCGGCAACCTGGAGCGATGGCCGCAGATCGTGGCGCGCCCAGGCGTCTACTACGAGATTCCGATCCAGCGGGCCGGCATGAAGACCCTGGCGCGCGTGCAACGGTGGGACCTGCCGGGCGGATCGCTGCTGCTGATCGGACGCGACGTGCAGGTGCGGGCGCAGTTACGCACTCTGCTGAAGGACGCGCTGCTGTGGTCCGTGCTGATCGTGATCGCCGCCGCCGGGCTGAGCGGCGTGCTGGTGCGCAATCTGTTCCAGCGCAGCCTGGCCAACGTATCGGCCACGGCCACCGCCATCGCCGCCGGCGACTTCGCGCAACGGGTGAAGCTGTCCGGGCGCGGGGATGAATTCGATCAGCTGGCCGAAGTCATCAACGAAATGCTGGACCGCATCGGTCGCCTGATGGAAGGCGTCCGCCAGGTCTCCAACGCCATCGCCCACGACCTGCGGACCCCGATCACCCGTGCCCGCACGCGCCTGGAGGATGCCGCACTGCACGCGGAAACTCCCGACGAGTTGCGGGCGGCCATCGAACGCGCCACGGCCGACCTCGACGGCATCGTCAACATCTTCCAGGCGCTGTTACGGATTTCCGAGATCGAGGCAGGATCCCGGCGCGCGTCCTTCCAGCGGGTCGACGCCGCGCCGATGCTGCGCGATGTCGCCGAACTGTATGACGTTCTCGCCGAGGAACGGGGCGTGACGCTGCGGATCGACGCACCGGACCGGCTGCCGATCCATGGCGACCAGGCGCTGATCCAGCAAGCGGTCGCAAACCTGGTGGACAACGCACTGAAGTTCTCGCCCGACGGCGGCACGATCCGCATCGACGCGGCGATCACCCCGACCGACCTGCGGATTTCCGTCAGCGACCAGGGTCCGGGCATTCCCGCGTCCGACCGCGCCCGCGCGACCGAGCGTTTCTATCGCGGCGAGTCCGCCCGCAGCACGCCCGGTTCCGGCCTCGGGCTGACGCTTGTGGCCGCCGTTGCGCACCTGCATGGCGCAGCGCTGATCCTGGACGATGCCGAACCGGGATTGCGGGCCACGCTAGCCTTTCCCCTGGTAC
>CAYZKM010000742.1:0-2446 GCA_964478525.1 uncultured Bifidobacterium sp. | reverse complement strand
TTCCTCCCCGCCATGGCGGAAATCCGCCGCGCGCAGGCCGCACTGGCCGAATGCGGCGCGCTGGTGCTGCCGCTGCACGGCGACCTGCCGCCGGCAGAGCAGGATCGCGCACTACGCCCGGCCGACACGCGGCGCGTCGTACTGGCAACGTCCATCGCCGAAACCTCACTGACCGTTCCCGGCGTGCGTATTGTGGTCGATGGCGGGTGGCGTCGCGCACCGCGGCTCGATCCATCCACCGGCCTGACCCGCTTGGCCACGGTCCGCATCAGCCGGGCAGCCGCGGACCAACGGGCCGGGCGGGCCGGGCGTGAGGCGCCGGGTGTCGCCATCCGCGTATGGTCGCAGGCGCTGCACCGCGGCCTGACGCCATTCGACCGGCCGGAAATCCTGGAAGCCGAACTCTCGGCGCTGGTGCTGGACTGCGCCGCGTGGGGTACGCCGCCGGCCGATCTCGCCTTCCTCGACAAGCCGCCGCCGGGCGCACTCGCCGCCGGCGCCGCGCTGTTGCGGGAACTCGGCGGGCTCGACGACCAGGGTCGCATCACCGCAGCCGGGCAGGAGATGGTTCGGATCGGCGCCCATCCGCGCCTCGCCGCGATGCTGCACACGGGCGCCACGCCAGCCGAACGCGCGCTGGCCGCCGACCTTGCCGCGCTGCTGGAGGAGCGCGATCCGATGCGTTCCCAGGATGCGCCCGCCGATATCGCGCTGCGGCTGGACGCCATACGCCACGGCGATCCCGCCGCCGACCGCGGTGCGCTCGCCCGCATCCGGCAGGCCTCCCGCCAGTACCGGCAGCGCCTGCGCGTGCCTGCCGCCACCGAGGCCGCGGGCGATCCCGGCCACCTGCTCGCCGCTGCCTTCCCTGATCGCATCGCGCAGCGCCGCGGCGAGCCCGGCTCCTTCCGCCTCTCCGGCGGCGGCGGCGCGCGGCTCGCCGTCAACGATCCCCTGGCGAAGGCGAACCTGCTGGTCGCCGCTTCCATCGAGTCGAAAGCAGCCTCCCGCATCCGCCTTGCCGCACGGCTGGAGCCGGACGCGCTGCCCGCCACGCTGCTCCCCCGCACCACGGAGCAGGTGGAAACCGGCTTCGACCCGGTCACCGGCAGTTTCCTGGCGCGCCGCCGCCGCCGTCTCGGTGCGTTGGTACTGTCGGACCGCACGGAGCCGGCCGATCCGGCGCTGGTGTTGGAAAGCCTCGCCGCCAAGGTGGCGGCCGAAGCCCTGCGCCCCCTGCCCTGGACCGATGCGGCGCGGCAGTTCCAGGCCCGCGTCGCCCTGATCCGCGCGATCGAGCCGGCTGGCGAATGGCCGGATCTGTCCGACGCCGCGCTGATCGAAACCATCCAGGACTGGCTGCCGCCCTACCTGGCCGGCATGGCCCGGCTGCCGGACCTGCAACGCCTCAACCTGCTGGATATGCTACGTGCCCGCGTGCCCTGGTCACTGGCGGCGCGCCTCGATCGCGACCTGCCGACCCATGTCACGTTGCCCGGCGGACGCGCCGCGATCGATTATGCCGAAGACCCGCCGCTGGCCGCGGCCAAGGCACAGGCATTCTACGGCCTGGCCGCGACGCCGAAACTGGCGGACGGCCGCATCCCGCTGCGTCTTGCCCTGCTGTCGCCGGCGCAGCGCCCGATCGCGGTCACCGCCGACCTGGCCGGATTCTGGAAGGGCGCCTGGGCCGATGCCCGCCGGGACATGCGCGGGCGCTACCCGAAGCACAACTGGCCTGAGGATCCCAGTACGGGGCCGTGACGACCTCGGACCGGTTGGAAACCCAAAACTGATCACACGGATTCTTGTTACAAGGCCATGCCCGTGCCATCTGGATGGCGGCGCACCCGCCGCCGGAGGCCGAGTCCCGTATGCCAGCCGAACCTGCCGTCTCCCAAGCCCGCCCGGCGTTCTCGCGCCGTGACGTGTGGCGCGGGCTTGCCCTCGGCGTGCTGCTAACCACAACCGGCTGCAACGTCACCGATGCCACGGCACGTGGCGCGCCGGACAGCCTGGCCCCGCTGGTGACGAAGGTGCTGCCCGCGGTGGTCAATATCGCTGTTACCGAGACCGTCTCCGGCAGCGACATCGCCAGCGAATTGCCGCCGGAACTGCGCGACACGCCGCTGGGGCGCGAATTCCACCGCCGCTTCAACAACCGCCGCCAGCAGGTGGCAGGCGCCGGATCGGGCTTCATCATCGATCCGTCAGGTATCATCGTCACCAATAACCACGTCGTCGGGCACGCCGAGAAGATCGTCGTCTCCCTCGCGGACGGGCGCCAATTGCCGGCCCGCGTCATCGGCCACGATGAACTGACGGACGTCGCGGTCATCAAGGTTGAAGGCACCAGCGGCCTGCCCGCGGTCACCTGGGGTGATTCCCGGCGGGTCGAGGTTGGCGACTGGATCATGGCCGCCGGCAATCCGTTCGGCCTGGGCGG
>CAYZKM010000741.1:0-2446 GCA_964478525.1 uncultured Bifidobacterium sp. | reverse complement strand
CAAGTTCGACATCAGCTATCCCACCGACGTGACGGTTCCGCTGCTGCGGGATCTGCAGAAGCAGGCGCCGCAGGTGCAGTGCAAGATGCGCCTGACGAATGTCAGCACGAACCTGATCATCAACCGCGACGCCCCACCATTCGACAATCCCGACATCCGGCGCGCCCTGGCGCTGGCGCTGGACCGCAAATCGTTCAACGATATCATGAACGAGGGACAGGGCGGCATCAGCGGATCCATGCTGGGTCTGCCCGACGGCGTGTGGGGCATGCCGCCCGAGGTGCAGAAGACGCTGCTGGGCTATGATCCTGACCTCAACAAGCGGCGCGAGGAAGCCCGCGCCATCATGCGCAAGCTTGGCTACGGGCCCGACAATCGCCTGAAAACCAAGATATTCACACGTGATATCCCAACCTTCCGCGATCCTGCGCTGATCCTGAACGACCAGTTGAAGGATATCTATATCGACACCGAACTGGATGTGGTCGACACGCCGCTGTTCTACAATCGCGTCTTCAAGAAGGACTACGCGATCGGCCTGAACCAGACCGGCAGTGCGCTCGATGATCCGGACCAGCACTTCTATGAGAACTATGCCTGCGGCAGCCTGCGAAACTACACCAACTACTGCAACGCCGACCTGCAGAAGGCGTTCGATGCCCAATCCGTCGAAACCGACCTGAACAAGCGCAAACAGATGGTCTGGGACATCGAACGTCGCCTGGCCGAGGACGTCGCGCGTCCCATCATCTTCCAGTCGATCGGTGCCGCGTGCTGGCAGCCCTATGTGAAGAATTTCTCCGTGATGCTGAACAGCATCTACAACGGCTGGCGGTGGGAGGATCTGTGGCTGGACAAGTAGCCCCCGCTACCCGGCCGCCCTGCGCGGTGCCGAATCACGGAAATGCGGCATGATCTCGCGGGCGAAGCGGCGCAGGTTCTCGCGGGACGTGCCGCCGCCGTTCAGCAGCAGATACTCGATACCGGCGGCACGCAGCTTCTCGATCTTGCGGCAGATCTGATCGGGCGTGCCGTACAGCGCACTTTCCTCGCTGGCTTCCCGTGTATCGGCAAACGCCATGATGCTGGCGGTGTTGTTGCCATCGGGCCGCTGGCTGATGCCGTGCAGCCGACGCTGCGCGGCGACGCGCCGGTCGACCGCCGCCTGCTTCTCGGCTTCGGTATCCGCGACAAAGAAGGCCCGCGCGACGCCGACCTGGCGCGGATCGAACCCGAAGCCGGCATCGATCATCGCCCGCCGATAGATGTTGAAGCGGGCGATCGTGTCATCCAGTGACGCGAACTGATCCAGCAGCAGATTATGCCCCCGCGCGGCCACGCGCCGGATCGACTCCGGATGGCCCGCCCCCTGCCAGAACGGCGGGTGCGGCGTCTGGATCGTCGGCGGCTCCACGATGATGTCGTCGAACTGCCAATATCTGCCATGAAACGAAAAGCGTTCGTTCGATGTCCACGACCGGGTGATGATATCGACGGCTTCCTCGAACCGCGGCGTCGCCTCCTCGGCCGGGATGCGGAAGCCGGCGAATTCGTTGTGGCGATAGCCCTTGCCGATGCCGAAATCCAGCCGCCCGCCCGACAGCAGGTCGACCGTGGCCGCCTGTTCGGCCAGCAGCACGGGGTTGTGCCAGGGCAGCACGATCACCGCGGTACCCAGGCGCAGCGTGGTGGTGCGCGCGCCGATCCAGGTCAGCAGGTTCAGCGTGGCCGAGACCTGGCCGAAGCCGGTGAAATGATGCTCGACGATGAAGGCGCTTTCATAGCCGAGTGCCTCCGCCTCGATGACATACTCGATGTAGTCCTTGAACCCGGCGGCGCTGTCCACATCGGGACCACCGCCACGCTGCGCCTGGGCCGCACCGAACAATCCGAACCGCATCGCCACTCTCCCACCCGGCGGCATCCAGGCGGGAGAGTGCTGAAACCTGGGCCGGTCTACAAGAGGGTCAGGGCGCGACGGCCGGCACCGCGCCGACCGCGGCCTTGCAGCCGGGGGACAGCCTGGCCGCGTTCTTCTGCAGGCAGGCCAGGGCGTCCTTCCCTCCCCGCGCCACGCCGGGACAATTCTTCAGGAAATCCGACCGGCAGGATGCGCGGATGGCGTCCGCCTGCGCCTTGGTGGGTTCCTGCGCATGGGCCAGGCCGGCGATGCCGGCCAGGATCAGCAGGCCTGCGCCGATGACGCGCATGGTCAGCCCAACCGGCGGCGATACAGCGCGATCAGGCGTTCCCAATGCCGTTCCGCGGCCGGCTTGTCATAGCACCAGCGTTGCGGGAAGGCGTAGCCGTGATGGACGCCCATGTACATCTCCAACTCGCCGCTGTTGCCGGATTTCTCGAACAGGGATTTCAGCTCCGCCACCATCGGCAGCGGTGCGAGTTCATCGTGCTCGGCGCAGGCGATATACAGTTCGCCTTTTGCCTG
>CAYZKM010000740.1:0-2462 GCA_964478525.1 uncultured Bifidobacterium sp. | reverse complement strand
TCCCAGCTCCAGCCATCGATGCCGACCAGGCGGACACCGCGTTCCAGCATCCACATCGTGGCCGCCTTGCCCATGCCGCAGCCGCGATCGACATAGTCGTCCTGGCCATAGCGAGCGCCGGCGGCGGTGTTGACCACCACGATCTCCAGCGGGCGCAGCGTATGGCCGATGCGCTTCAGCTCGGCTTCGACATCGCCGGGCGTGGCGACATAGCCATCGGGCAGATGACGGAAATCCAGCTTCACCGCGGGCTGGAAGCACCATTCCAGCGGCACCTCATCGATCCGCCAGGACGGCTCTCCGCCAGGCTTGATGGCGTGGTTCATGGTCGAGAAGAAGTGGTACGGCGCGTCCAGATGGGTGCCGTTATGGGTGCTGATCTGCACCCGCTCCACCGCCGCGTATTCGCCATCGGGCAGCTGGTCGACGCGGATGCCCATGTACTCGGCCATGGCAGGCGCGGTCTGGTGATGATCGAGGTAATCGATCTGCGGCAGCATATGCGGCGGGTCGCTTCTGATGCCGGCCTGCAGAACGGCCGAAATGTCGATCAGGCGGCGGGGCATGGTCGGTTTCCTCATGCGTTTCCGGACAGCGTTCATGCCAGCAGCCGATGGGGGTTGTCGACGGGCCGGGCGGCAGCCCTGGCGCACCTGCCCGCGGCGCGAATCAAGCGTGCGTGTGCCCGTCGCAATTCCCTGCCATTTGCGCTATGCGTTTGGGCGATGGCTGCTCAGCGGCTGTCTTATGAGTCAGATAAGCCCGCCCAACGCGGCGGGAAAGGGAGGACGCTATGAGTATCTGGTTACGGCGCACCGCATGCGCTGTCCTCATGCTGGGCTTTCTGCTGCCCGCCATGTCGGCACGCGCGCAGGACACCATCAAGATCGCCTTCATTGCCCCATTCTCGGGCGCGTTTGCGCCGCAGGGCGACGCGTTTCTGAAGATGCTCCAGTATTCGCTCGACGCGGTGAATGCCAAGGGCGGCGCGCTGGGCAAGAAGTTCGAGATGGTCACGTTCGACGACAAGCTGCAACCATCCGAGGCGCTGATCGCGCTTAAATCCGCGACCGACCAGAATATCGCCTTCGTGCTGCAGTGCATCGGGTCGAACGTCGCCGCCGCGATGATCGACGGCGTGTCGAAATACAACGCCCGCAATCCCGACCGCCCTGTGCTGTACCTGAACTGCGCCGCGCTGGCCGACGACCTGACCGAAGAGAAATGCGATTTCTGGCATTTCCGCTTTGCCGCCAACGTGACGATGCGCGTCATGACCCTGGTGCGCGCGCTGCCCAAGGACATCACATCCGTCTACCTGATCAACCAGGACTACCTGTATGGGCAGTCGGTGCGAAACCAGATGGTTGAATTGCTGAAATCCCTGCGGCCGGATGTGAAGGTCGTCGGCGACGATCTGGTGCCGCTGGGCAAGGTGAAGGATTTCTCGCCCTATATCGCCAAGATCAAGGCCTCGGGCGCGCAGGCCCTGCTGACGTCGAACTGGGGCGTCGATTTCAACCAGCTGCTGAAATCCGGCGTCGAGACGGGTCTGAATGTCCAGTATTTCACGCTGTCGGCGCATCTGAACGGGGCACCCACGGCGATGGGTGAAGGCGGCATCAACCGCGTCCACTCGGCGCTGGACACCCATATGAACATCCCGACCGAGTTGAAGAATGCCGAGCTGGAAGCGTGGATGCAGGGTTTCCGCAACAAGCATCCTGATTTCGATTACGTCTGGATCAACTTCCGTACGATGTTCGAGTTCCTGGCAAAGGCCATCGACAAGGCGGGGACGACGGATACGCTGAAGGTCGCCCTGGCCATGGAAGGCATGCAGGCGAACGATGCGTTCGGCCAGCTGAACACCATGCGCAAGGAAGATCACCAGTTGCTGACCGCCTTCTATCAGGCGGGTTTCGTCAAGGGTGTGAAGTTCGACTCCGAGAAGACCGGCGCCGGTTGGAGGACCGAAACGACCATCCCGGCAAGTGAACTGACGAAGCCCCCGGCCTGCAACATGAAGCGTCCGAAGGGTGCCTGATCCGGCCGGCGGGCTTTCGTCATCGTGACGGGCCCGCCATCCGCGGCTTTCCTTGCCTCGGCATGGGAAGTCGTGGATGGTCGCCGTCGCCAACCACGGCACGCGCCGGCGGGCTGACAGAAGCAGGAGATCGCGCATGGATATCCGCCATTTCGGCGTGTTGATCCCGTCCACCAACACGACATGCGAGATCGAATACAACCGTCTGCTTCCACCCACGCTCCAGGTGCATACCGGGCGCCTCGGTAAGGGCGGCGATACCCCGTTCTCTCCCAACCTCGATGCCGACGTCGCCTACCAGGCCAGGCTTCTCGGCACCGCGCGGGTGGAGGTTGTGGCCCTTGCGCAGACCTCGGCCAGCCTGTTCGACGACGATTACGACGCCCGCATCTGCCGTCTCATGACCCAGGGTGCC
>CAYZKM010000739.1:0-2475 GCA_964478525.1 uncultured Bifidobacterium sp. | reverse complement strand
CCGGCCTGATCCCGGGGTCGCGGCTGGTGATCTACGAGGACAGCAGCCATTCGATCCGCGCAGACGAGCCGGGGCGGCTGATCGGGCAGATCAAGGCGTTCGTGGCCGGGGTGCCGGCTTCAGCCATCCTCCCGGCCGATGAATGAGGCAAGCCTGGCGAGGTGGGAAGCCATGACGGCGGGGGGCGCGAAGGAACTGGCGAGGCTGTTGCGGGCCAGCGTCACCACCTCGTCCCGCGTCAGGCCCAGCGCGTCACGGCACTGCACCAGGTTGTCGGCGACATAGGCGCCGAAATAGGGCGGGTCGTCGGAATGGACCGAGACGTTCAGCCCGGCGGCGAGCATCCGGCGCAGCGGATGGTCTTCCAGCGTTTCGACGACCTTCAGCTTCACGTTCGATACCGGGCAGACCGTCAGCGGCACCCGTGCGGCGGCCAGGCGCGCGACCAGGGCCGCATCGTCCATGCAGGCGATGCCGTGGTCGATGCGATCGACCCGCAATGCCTCGAAGGCCTGGCGCACATAGTCGGCGGGTCCTTCCTCGCCGGCATGGATGCAGGTGCGGAAGCCGCGCCGCCGGCACTCGGCGAAATAGCGTGTGAACTTCGCCGGCGGATGCGCGATCTCGGCCCCGCCCATGCCGATGCCCAGGATACGCTCCCGGAACGGCATCAGCGCGTCCAGCAGCGCGAAGGCCTCGGCCTCGCTGCGATGGCGATGGGTGCTGACGATCAGCCCGCCCGACATGGCGCAGGCCAGGGCGGCATCGGCGAAGGCGGACAGCACGCCGTCGATGATGTCCCCAAGCGGGACGCCCTGGTCCAGGAAGCTTTGCGGTCCCAGGAATATCTCGGCATGGATCACCCCGTCGGCATGGGCGCGCGCCAGGTATTCGCGTGTCACCTGGAAGAAGTCCACGCCCTGCCGCAGCACCTGGCAGCCCTGGAAATACAGGTCCAGGAACGATTGCAGGCTGTCGAACCGGTAGGCCCTGGCCAGCGCCTGCGGCGACGGCCACGGCAATTCCACCCCGTTGCGCTCTGCCAGGGTGAACATGGTCGCCGGCTCGATGCAGCCTTCCAGGTGCATGTGCAGTTCTGCCTTGGGCATGCGGCGGATGAAGGGATCGAGGTCGGCCATCGCGGGTTCCCGTGTCGGAGGATGCCAGCATAGGCGGGGAAGCCGGCTATGCACCACGCCCGCCGGTGCCATACTGGCGGCAATGGCGAGCGGATGGGGGAACACGGTCATGAGCGGGATCATCGGAAGCGGCGATTTCACCTATCGGGCACAGGATGGCTGGGCCCAGTGGCCCGACGGCTGGGACCATGCCGATGTCGCCGCCGTCGGCGTGGATCGCTTCGACAATGTCTATGCCTTCAACCGCTGCGAACACCCGATGGTGGTGTTCGACCGCGACGGCAAGTTCCTGCGATCCTGGGGCGAGGGCGTGTTCCACCGCGCCCATGGCGTCCACATGGGCCCCGACGACACGATCTGGCTGACCGATGACGGCGACCACACGGTCCGCCACTGCACGCTGGACGGCAAGGTGCTGCTGACCATCGGCAGCCCCGGCAAGGCCGCCCCCTACATGAGCGGGGAACCCTTCAACCGCTGCACCCATACCGCGCTGTCGCCGGGCGGGGAGATCTATGTCTCGGACGGCTAGGGCAATGCGCGGGTGCACAAATTCGACCCGGCGGGCCGGCTGCTGCTGTCCTGGGGCGAACCCGGCACGCGGCCCGGCCAGTTCAACATCGCCCACAACATCACCACCGACGCGGACGGGTGGGTCTATGTGGCGGACCGCGAGAACCATCGCATCCAGGTCTTCGACGGCAATGGCAGGTTCGAGACGCAGTGGAACAACCTGCATCGCCCGAGCGGGCTGTTCATGACCGCCGGCAAGTGCCCGCTATGCTATGTGGCGGAGCTGGGCCCGCACCTGCCGGTCAATCTCGACCACCCGAATATCGGGCCGCGCATCAGCATCCTGGACCATACCGGCGCGGTGCTGGCCGAGGTCCGGGCCGATCCCGCGCGCGGCGTCGGGCCGGGGCAGTTCATCTCTCCGCACGGGATGTCGGTGGACTCCCAGGGCAACCTGTATGTGGGCGAGGTGGCGTATACCTCGTTCTCCCGTTCATTCCCGAACACGCCCAAGCCGAAACGCATCCGCTGCCTGCAGAAGCTGGTGAAGGTCGCGGGGTAGGCCCCGCGGTGGCTTTCCCGGCCTTCCCCCCGCCCGGTCGCCGGGCTACACCGGCACGAACACTTTCCCAGGGAGCACGCCCATGGCCGAGGCCTATATCTGCGACTTCACCCGCACCCCCATCGGTCGCTATGCCGGCGCGTTGCGCGACGTCCGCACCGATGACCTGGCCGCCCATCCGATCAAGGCGCTGATGGCGCGCAACGGCTCGGTCGACTGGGACGCCGTCTTCGGCCGCCACGCACCCCTGATCGTCGAGAT
>CAYZKM010000738.1:0-2477 GCA_964478525.1 uncultured Bifidobacterium sp. | reverse complement strand
CATGGCGGCAAGGCGGGCATGCCGCGCGATCTGGGTCCTTGCGTGAACCCGCGCAACTGGCACGACCCGATGCCGGCGGTGCGCGCGCTGATGGTGGCCCTGGACGAATGGGTGGTATCGGACCGGGCGCCGCCGGACAGCCGGCTGCCGCGGATCGATGCGGGAACGCTGGTGCCGGCGGCATCGGTGGCGTTTCCGGCCGTGGCCGCGCTGGCCCCGCCGCGGGATGCGAACGATGTCGCCCCGCTGCCCGACTGGACCAGCCCAACCCCGGCGGGACGTGCCTATGGCGCGCTGGTGCCGCAGGTCGATGCGGATGGCAACGAAATCGCCGGCATCCGCCTTCCCGACATCGCGGTGCCCGAGGCGACCTTCACCGGGTGGAACCTGTACCGGGACCCCTACCCCGCCGGCGAACTCGCCGACCGCGACGGCACCTGCCTGCCGTTCGCACCAACGCGGCAGGCGCGGGACCAGGCGGGGGACCCACGGCCCTCCCTGGCGGAACGCTATCGCGACCAGGCCGATATCACCGCCCGTCGGCGGGCGGTCGTGGCCGCGCTGCTGGCGGAACGGCTGCTGCTGGCCGAGGACGCAGACGCCATCTGAACCGGACGCGATCGACCCCGCCCGCGGCGACGAACCGCGGACGGGATGGACCAAGACCAGGAGTCGTGGGGACTGTCCCCTTGCGGGGGCGACTCCTGTCAGACCGCGCGGCGGCGGCGCAGGCCGGTCAGGCCGAGCAGTCCGGCGCCGAGAAGGGCGAGCGAGGCGGGTTCAGGCACGTTGACCAGCGACCCGTCCAGGCTGAAATGCGTGTTCGGCCCCGACGCGATCGTCATGACCTCGGTCAGCGAGTACAGCGCGCTCGATGTTGCAGACACCACCTGCGACAACGCGAACGGCGTCGACGACGAGGACAGCGTGCTCAGCGCCGTGCCCTGGCCGAAGACGGCGTTGGTGTTGTCCAGGAAGGACGCCAGCGTCACCGTGCCGGTGCCGGAGTTCCAGTTGCCGGTGTATTGCGACAGCCAGTTGCTGACGCCGACCGGGTGGGCGATGTCGGTCAGCGTCAGGCTGACCTTCAGCGTGCCGCCCGACGCGCCGGCGATATCAACCGATGACAGGTCGATCGACGGCGTGGTGGTCGACGATCCGATCGCTGCCGTCACGGTGAAAGTGCCGTACGAAACGTTCACCACGTTCGACGGGGGAACCCCGGGAATCACCAGGTCGGCAAAGCCGGCCTGCTGTAGCTTGATCGACAATTGCGGCACCGCCTCGGCCTTGCCCGCCATCAACAATGGCAGGGCGAGGAGCGTTGTCGCCAACAGGAGTTTGCGCATGTATCTCACCCGATGTTTGTAGAGTGCAGCGGCGGGACGCGGCGATCCGGCATGACATCCGACGACGCCGATGCATCGCCTTCATTGCCCGCCGGAAACAAATCCGCTTCATGCCGCATCGTCTCGACCTCCGCTCGGGCGCAACGGAAATCCACGCTGTTGGCCCGCAGGATGAGACGGTATTGATTCGCGCGGGACGCCGGCAGCGTCGGAAACTACCTATACCGGCGTGAACACCGGCCATCCGCCGCTGTTTCGACGGTTTCAGGTGCAATGATGCGCAACAGAACCCCGCCCGATACCGCCGCAAATATCGCGACAGGCTCGAATGGCGTGATGGGGTTCACAATTATGGAACGCATCTACCCATGCGCACGCCGCTGGCGGTGCCATGGCGGTCGCGGCTCACAAGGCCGTGAGCGCGACATCCGCCCGTCGCGGCAGGCGTGCCTTGCGGGCACGCCATCCCAAGGGCTATGACCCGCCTGCCCTCGCGGGCATACTGTTCGACCTTCAACCGGCCAGACGCGCGCACGCGCCGATGCCAGACCAGCGATGAGTGCGTGTATGAACAAGACCGACATCGAACGGGTGCAGACCTATCTGCGCCGCCTGTTTGGGACAGACCGGATCCAGGTCGTGCCGCCCGCCCGGGCCGGCATGTCGGTGGAACTCGCGGTGAACGACGAGGTCATCGGCACGATCCACAAGGATGTGGAGGACGGGGAGACGTCGTACGCCCTGCACCTGACCATCCTTGAAGAAGACCTTCCGCCCCTGCCCCGCACGCCGGCCCCGCCGCGCGGACGCGGGGTGCACTGACCGCGAGAGCATGATCACGCTGAGCGGACCCGTACCGGCGTGTGAATCAGACGATCAGACAACGAGCGTTTACGGTCAGCCGGAAGGCGCTATGACCGCGCGGGCGCCGTTTCGCGTCCGCGCACCAGCAGAAGCGGAACCAGGGGCACGGTCGCGCTGAGCGTGACCAGCGCCCAATAGGCCCCAAGGGGCAGCACTCCGGCGGCGTAGAACCCGCCCGAGCCGACGCCGGCGACATAGGCGATATCCCACAAGGGCGCGGCAAAGCTGAAGAACACCGCCTGCTGGCGCGGCGGCAGCCGGGTC
>CAYZKM010000737.1:0-2484 GCA_964478525.1 uncultured Bifidobacterium sp. | reverse complement strand
ACCTAAGCGGCGGCGATCACCGAGCGGATCGGCCTCGGCGCCTCGGTCGTGGTGATGGCGGTGCACGATCCGCGCATGATCGCGCATCAATGGGCAACCCTGGATCACGTCAGCAACGGGCGCGCGATCCTGGGCGTCGGCCTCGGGCGGGAGCATCACTACCGCGAATTCGAGGTGCCCACCGAAGGCCGCATCACCCGTTTCCGCGAGGAGGTGGCGCTGGTCAAGGCGCTGTGGACGCAGGAGCGGACCAGCTTCCACGGCCGCTTCTACCATCTGGACGGCGCGACCATGTCACCCAAGCCGGTGCAGAAGCCGCACCTGCCGCTGTGGATGGGCGTGGGCCACCCCGACGCCGTGCGCCGCGCCGCCACGCTGGCCGATGGCTGGATGGGATCGGGCGGATCGAGCATCGAGGAATTCGCCCGCTCGGTCCCGATCCTGAAGCAGGCATTGGTGCAGGCAGGGCGCGATCCCGAGGCGTTTCCGATCTCCAAGCGCGTCTTCATCGCGGTCGACGACGATCCCGCCGTCGCGCGGCGGGAGCTGAACCGCTGGTTCACCGAGGTCTACCACAACCCCGCCGGCACCGACGCCTCCGGCATCCACGGCACGCCCGACCAGGTGCGCGAGAAGCTGGCGCGGCTGATCGCGATGGGCGCCAATCACCTGCTGCTGAATCCGGTGTCGCGCCATGTCGCGCAGCTCGATGCGCTGGCCGCGGTGGTGGGCTTGCTATAGCCGCTGTGGCGGCATCCGTGGCAGGATGGTCGTGATGTGGCCAGCGCGCGGGCGCGTCCGCATCCCCGGTCGGCCGAGAACCGAGAAGAAGGAGAGAGGACACCCATGACCACCGTACAGACCCGCTCTGTCCGCCGCCGCGAGGATGTCCGCCTGCTGACCGGGGGCGGCAACTATGCCGCCGACGGCAAGGCCGCCGGGACGCTGACCGTGGTGTTCGTGCGGTCCCCGCACGCCCATGCCCGCATCACCGGCCTGGATGTGACGGCGGCCCGGGCGATGCCCGGCGTGGTCGCTGTCTATACACACCAGGACCTGACCGATGTGTCGCCGATTCCCGGCGGGCTGGGCTTCACCCGCCCCGATGGCAGCCCGTCGGCGAAATCCGACCGGGCGCTGCTGGTGAAGGATCGTGTCCGTTTCGTTGGCGAACCGGTTGCCGCGGTGATCGCCGAATCCCGCCTCGCCGCGATGGACGCGGCCGAAGCGGTCGACGTCGCCTATGACGAACTGCCGGTGGTGACCGATGTGCGCCTGGCGCAGCGGCCCGGCGCGCCGGCGGTGTGGGACGAATATCCAGACAATATCGGTTTCGTCTGGAAGCGTGGCGACGCCGCGGCGACGGCGGCGAACCTGGCCGCCTCGGCGCATGTGACGAAGCTGGATTTCACGGTCTCTCGCGTCACCGCCAACACGATGGAGCCGCGCGGCGCCTGGGCCGAGATGGGCCCCGACGGGCGGCCCGTGGTGCACGCCGCGCATCAATCGCCGTTCAACCTGCGCAACGGCATGGCCAACGGCAATTTCGGCGTCAAGCCGACCGAGATCCGCGTCGTGCCCGGCGATGTCGGCGGCAGCTTCGGCATGAAGTCCGGCGTGCATATCGAGGAGGTGTTCGTCACCTGGGCGGCGCGGCGGCTCGATCGCCCGGTCCGCTGGATCGCCGACCGCACCGAAGGCTTCCTGACCGACGAGCAGGCGCGGGAGATGCATATCTCGGCCGAGCTCGGGCTGGACAAGGACGGGATGTTCACCGCGCTGAAGCTGCGCTGGGACTGCAACCTGGGTGCCTACAATTCCGGCCGGTCCGGCTGGGGGGTGGGCAATATCGGCGGCATCGCCGGCACCTACATCATTCCCGCCATCGCCGCCGAATGCCACGGCATCATGACCCATACCGTGCCGACCGCCGCCTATCGCGGCGCCGGGCGTCCGGAAGCGACCTACGCGATCGAGCGCCTGATCGATGTCGCCGCCGGCGAATTGGGGATCAGCCCGTTCGAACTGCGCCGGCGCAACCTGATCCCGCCCGAGGCGATGCCATACAAGACCGCCCTGACCTTCACCTATGACTGCGGCGAGTTCGAGGGCAACATGACCCTGGCCGCCCGGATCTCGCAGTTCGATACGTTCCCACAACGGCGGGCCGAGGCGGCCGCGCGCGGCATGCTACGCGGCATCGGCCTGTGCAACTGCATCGAGGTGGCGGGCGGGCCGTTCCTGCGCCCGGCCAAGGATTTGTCCACGCTGCGCCTGCGCGAGGACGGCACGCTGGTGCTGCGGTCGGGTTCCATGTCGGTCGGGCAGGGGCTGGAGACCACGATGACGCAGATCGTCGCCGACCGTTTCGGCATTCCGATCGAGAACATCGTCTGGGAAGGCGGCGACACCGACCTGCTGCCGAGCGGCAAGGGCAATGGCGGGTCGGGCGCGCTGTGCATCGGCGGATCGGCGGTGATGCTG
>CAYZKM010000736.1:0-2487 GCA_964478525.1 uncultured Bifidobacterium sp. | reverse complement strand
GAACCCGCCCGCCATCGTGCCCCCGACGCCCAGGTCCGCGGCGATCGCGGGCGCCAGGGTCGGCACCGCATACAGCGTCCCGGTCGCCAGGGTCTGCACCGCCAGCGTCGCCGCCAAGGGCGCCAGCGGCATCCGGACCGGAGCCGCCCCGGCGGCGGCGTCCGAGCTCACACGCCGCCGCCGGGGCGGGCGCCGCCATACAGCATCCAGCCGCGAATCGCCGCCCAGCCGCAATCGACGGGGATGTTGACCCCGGTGACGGCGGACGCCCGGTCCGACAGCAGGAACTCGATGGTCTCGCCCACCTCGTTGGGCTCGGTGCAGCGGCCCAGCGCCATGGTCTCGCCGGGGTCGCCGCGATAGCGGGCGCCGGCCTGCAGGCGGGCCCGGATGCGCGGCACCAGCGTCACCCCCGGCGAGACCGCGTTCACCCGCACCCCCGCGCGGCCCCATTCCCCGGCCAGGCACTCGGTCAGGTTGATCACCGCCGCCTTGGCCGGCCCATAGGCATGCAGCGGCGACCCGCCCAGCCCCGCCGTCGAGGCGATGTTCACGATCGCCCCC
Source organism: uncultured Bifidobacterium sp. (assembly GCA_964478525.1). GTDB lineage: Bacteria > Pseudomonadota > Alphaproteobacteria > Acetobacterales > Acetobacteraceae > Rhodopila. Next base: position 1,923 of record CAYZKM010000736.1, on the reverse strand, counting down.
TGCCCGCGCGCGGCCATCTGCGGGCCGAAGGCGCGGTTGGCATTGAACACCCCGTCCAGGTTCACGCTGATCAGGCGCTGCCAGTCCTGGTGCGTCGTGTGGCGCGGGGTGACCGTGGAATCCTGGAACGTGCCCGAGGACACGACCAGGGCATAGGGCGGGGCGTAGGTCGCCTCGATCTCGCGGGCGATGCCGCTCATGACGCCGCCATCCGTCACATCCCCATGCCAGGCCCGCCCGCCCAGCTCGGCCGCCATGGCGCGGGCATTGTCCAGGTCGCGATCGACGATCGCCAGCTTCCAGCCCCGCTCCACCAGCACCCGCGCCGATGCCGCGCCGATGCCGTTGCCCCCGCCGATGATGACGGCCAGCCGGCCCTTGCCCGTATCGTCCATGTCGTGATCCCCGCGTTTCCGTCCGGGGGCAAGTCTGGCACCGGGGGCCGCGCCCGTCGATCTACAGGCCAAACGGGATGGTATCGGGTTCGGGCGGCGCCTCCAGCAGGGCGGCATCCTGGCTGTCCACCTCCCCCTGCGTGGCGGTCTGCGCCAGGTGCCTGGCCAGCCGGTCGGCGATGTGCGGGCGGTAATGGATGGCGTCGTAATAGTTGGCCGGGTCCTGCGTGATCGGGCTGTCCCGCATGAAGTCCACGACCCGCACGTTGCGATGCGGCCGGGACAGGGCGACGACCCGGCGCTTGCACTCGTCCCAATAGCGGCGGCTGGCGCTGTCGGGCTCGCCCTGGTACGGCAGGGCGAAGGGCACGAAGAACAGCACCGCCACGGTCTGGTCCGGCAGGTGGCGCAGCGTGTCGGCCAGGCGCGGATGCGTGGTGTAGGCATAGGCGGGCGGCGGTGCCGCCGTGTCCGCCGGGCCCGGCGCGGTGCCCGACCCCGCGATATTGGTCCGGGCGCGGTCGACGCTGTAGGCGGTCTCGGCCACCCCGAAATCGGCATAGCCGTCCCAGCGGTGCCGCGGCGGCTTGCGCCCCAGGATGGCCCAGGCCTGGCTGGCGGCCTCCTGCAGGGCGAACGGGTTCAGGATGTCGCCATAGCCGCGCCAGCCCCGGGCGTCGTACAGCCATTCCGGAAACCGGTTGACCCCATGGGCGGCTTCGGGCGCCCAGCGGCACCAGGCGGCGTCGAGGCCGAGGAGGATGAAGCGGGGGCGGGGCGGGATTGCAGGAAGACATGCAGCAGCCGCGTCGCCTCATGGGTCGTGGCGGCGTCGAAGGCCAGGTTGACGAAGCGGGCGCCGAACAGCGGGTTCAGCCTGTCGGGCCGCAGCAGCCGAGCGGTCGAGGAGCCGATGACCGCCGAATCGAAGCGGGCGTCGCGGGCCAGCATGGGGAAGGCGAACCGGGCGCTGGTGGTGACCGGCACGCGGGGCAGCGCCGGCGACAGCGGCAGCCCGCCCCACGGGTCGACCAGCGCGATGAACAGGTAGACAAGGCTGACCAGCGCCCCGGCGGTTCCCGCCATGGCCAGGAACATGCGCCGCCAGGCCGCCTGGGCGGGGCCGGGATGGACGTATGTGTCTCCCTGTTCCGGCCGTGCCGGCATCGGTCGGCCCCGCTTGTGTGCGGCGCCCGGAGGTGGGCGTCTCGTTGGCTGCCGAGGTAACGGTTTCCAGGCCGAAATGCAATGATTTGTAACAATCGCGCTGGCCGGCGGGATCGGGCCAGTGTTTTACGCTCCCGCCTTCACACGCCCGTCTTCACACCCAAACGTCCGGCGGCGTCCTGGACGAACTGCCAGGCTACGCGGCCCGAGCGGGCGCCGCGGGTGACCGACCATTCCACCGCCTGGGCGTGCAGTTCCTCGGTGCCGATCGGCAGGCCCATGGCGGCGGCATAGCCGTCGATCATCGCGAAGAACGTGTCCTGGTCGCAGTGGTGGAAGCCCAGCCACAGGCCGAACCGGT
>CAYZKM010000735.1:0-2488 GCA_964478525.1 uncultured Bifidobacterium sp. | reverse complement strand
AGCCCATCCGGTTGCCGGGCGTAGTCACTGCGGTGGGGCCGAGCGCGTTCTGTCGCCCGTTGGTGTCCATCGTGCCGGGGGGCGCGTTGGGGTCGGGGGTATAGGTCGTCGGGCCGGTCGCCAGCGGGGCCATGCTCTGCCCGTCGATCACCGTATGTGTGCCGTCGGCCAGGCGGATATGCGCCAGCCCGCCGCCCAGGATCCCGACCATCATCGGCTCGACGACCGTCAGGGTGAAGAAGGACGCGATGGCGGCATCGATGGCATTGCCGCCCGCCGCCAGCATCTCGGCCCCCGCGGCCGAGGCCAGCGGATGGTTGGTCACCACCATGCCACGCCGGCCGGTCGCGGGCTGCTTCTCGCACGCGAACTGCGTGCCGGCGCGGGTGCGCCACGCGGATTGGGTCATGTTCGTGCGTCTCCCTGACCCTCCCGCGCGGGGAGGGGATGTGTCAGACCGCTTCGGCGCTCAGCCGGCGCGGGGCGACGCAGCAGGCACAGCCGCCGGGATGGGACGGTGCCGCCATGGCGCCGGCGCCGGCATTCTCGCGCGCCATGCCGCCGATCGCCGGCAGGGTCAGCAGGCGCGGCGACAGCTCCTTGCAGTCGGGGCAGGGCTGCGGGCGGTCGAACTGCGACATCGGATAGGAATCCGTGAACGGACCGCAGTTTTCGCATTCATAGTCATAGCTCGGCATGGGGGCCTCGTCGGGCGATCAGGATGTCGGGCGCAGTCTGCCATCCGCGGGCGGTCGCGGTCCAGCCGGCTTGCCGGGGGCGCGAAACAGGCGGACGATCCGGCGACCCTCCGGGAAGGATGCTGCCATGACCATGCCGATCCTGTACACGGCCGAGCTTGACCTGGCCGAACCCGACATCGAACCGTTCTTGCAATGGTATGCGTATCGCCACGCCCCCGATGTCTACCAGGTGGGGTTGCTGACCTGCTCCTGCTATCGGGTGTCCGGCGGGGATATGAATCTGTTCGATCTGTACGAGATGCCGGATTGGAACCTGTTCGAGACCGCCCGCTACAACGAGATGCCCGGTCGCGATCCGTACATGGCGCCGCTGATGGAAAAGCGGCGGAACAAGGCCCACACGCTGTACGATCAGCGCCTGCTGCTGCCCGCCACCGACGGACCCTGTCTCGATGCCGACTGGCTCGGCGTTGCCCGGTTCGCTGCCCCGGCCGAGGCCGACGCCGCGATCGTTGCCAGCCTGACCGCGGCGTTCCCGCGCCTCGCGGCGGCCGGGGTGAAGCGGCTGCGCTATGGCACACGTGGCAAGGATCATCCCCGCAACCCGACCTTCCGCCCGCGCTGCATGCTGGTCCTGGAATGGGCCGCCAGGCCGTCCATCGACGCCACCGGCCTGCTCGGCGCGGTTGGCGGTGTATCGGCGATGGCGGGTTTCACCGGGCATCGGGTCTATCCGTGGCCGAACCGTCCGGCAGGCTGAACCGGACCGAGACCGGGCAGTGGTCTGACAGGCGGGCTTTCCAGCCATCCCCGCTCTCCCGGTAGCGGAACACCAGCAGGCTGTCGCGGCGCAGCCAGGCCTGCGCCGGACCGCCGGCCAGGATGTGGTCGATGAAGGCCTCGTCGGTCCAGCAGCGGCTGGCATAGCCCTCGGTCGCGCGCACCAGCGGCGCGGTCTGGCGCAGGGCGGCGAGGAACCGATCACGCCCATCCATCCAGCGGTTGAAGTCGCCCAGGATCACGAACCCGACGCCTTCCTGCCGGCGCGCCGCGATCCAGGCCGACAGCGGTTCGGTCTGGCCGTGCAGCAGCTGGCAGTCGCGCCCGCCGCCGCGATCCAGCCTGGGGTTCATGCAGCCCTGCTTCAGATGCACCGCCAGCAGCCGCAGCGTCGCCCCATTCAGCGTCAGTGTCACATCCACCCCGCTGCGCAGCCGCGCGGCCGGGTCCGAGGCGGATGGCAGCGGCAGCTCGGGGTTCAGGTCGTGGCGCAGCCCGCGCCGGATCACCAGCCCGACCTTCTGCGAGACGTGGTCATGGCTCATGTGCAGGACGTAGCGGTCGCGCGGGAACACCAGGCGGGCGGCGTCATAGCCGTCGACCTCCTGCAGTGCCACGACATCGGCGTCGAGTTCCAGCGCATAGGCGCGCAGCCGGTCGAAATCCTCGGCCGAGCGGCGCGAGAGGTCGGCGGGCAGGCCGGGCGAGCCGGGTTCGCGGATGGTCAGCCAGTTCAGGTTCCAGGTCGCCAGTTTCAGCTCGCCGGCGTGGGCCGCCCAGGCGGGCAGGCCGGCGGCGATCAGGAACAAGGCGCGCAGGGCGTTCATGGCGGTCCGGCGATGTGGCCGGCGGCGATCAGAGCGGAAGCCGGGTTAAGGAACCGTGAACGCGGTGCCCGATAGCAGGGCTTTCGCCAGAATCTCCCGCCCGGCGCGGCCGGCCTCCAGCGAGGTGGCATTGACGATGGCGAGCCTGAACCCTCCCGGCGGCATGGCGTGCAGGGCGGG
>CAYZKM010000734.1:0-2488 GCA_964478525.1 uncultured Bifidobacterium sp. | reverse complement strand
TGGTCGGCAGCGCCGATCGCGTGGCCGCAGCGGGCAGCGCCTCGGTGAGGCCGCCCGACGACAGCAGGGGCGGGAAGATCCCGTGGGCCATGGCCCGCAGCTCCGCGACGGCGTCCTTCAGGTCGCTGCGGAGCTCGGCGATGATCGACGCCGCCTCGGCCGGGTCGTCCTCGGTCTTGTGATGGATCTCGACCGTGCCCTTGTAGACCAGGAACAGCCCGCCCCCGATCAGGATCAGGTCGCGCCAGGAGAACTCCTCGCCGAAGGCGGTGAACACCGGGGCGGTCAGCGCCATGATCCAGGCGATGGCCGCCAGCAGGGCCAGGCGGGAGCCCAGCGCCAGGCCCAGCCCGACGCGGCGGGCGATCGGCTGCTGATGCACCGGCAGGCGGCTGGTCAGGATCGCGATGAAGACCAGGTTGTCGATGCCAAGGACGATTTCCAGGGCCGTCAGCGTCAGCAGGGACACCCAGGCATGGGGGTCGCTCATCAGTGCCAGGATGTCAGGCATCGTCGGTATCGCGTCCTTCCGTACATACAGTCCGAATAGCTGGCGGCTTGGCCGGCGATGTCAATCGCGGATCGCCGATCCCGCCGCTGCCGTGCTAGGCTGCGCGCCAAGCAACGGAACGACCGGTCCAAGGAGATCCCTCGCGATGGAAATTCAGGCTCTCGGCTATGTCGGCATCGGCGCGTCCAGCCTGCAGGACTGGTCCGATTTCGCCACCAGCTGGCTGGGCATGCAGATGGTGGAGCGGGGGAATGCCTGCCGCGCCTTCCGCATGGACGATCGCAAGCAGCGCCTGGTGATCGACCGGTCGCTGGCCGATGGCGAACGCTATTTCGGGTGGGAGGTCGCGGATGCCACGGCACTCGATGGCCTGGCGGCGCGCCTGGAAGCCGCGGGCATCGCGGTGCGGCGCGAACCGGCGGCCCTGGCGGACCAGCGCTTCGTGGCCGCGCTGATCAGCTTCAACGACCCCGCCGGCAACCGGCTGGAGGCGTTTCATGGCCCGCAGATCGCCGATGCGGCGTTCCGGCCGGGGCGCACGATCTCGGGCTTCCGCACCGGCGCGCTGGGCATGGGGCACGCGGTCTTCCATGTGAAGAACGTGGACGACCTGCTGGGCTTCTATCGCGACACGCTGGGCTTCGGGATCAGCGACTATATCACCACGCCGTTCCGCGCCTATTTCATGCACGTCAATCCGCGCCACCACAGCCTGGCGCTGATCGAAACCGGCAAGCAGGACCTGCATCACCTGATGGTGGAGCTGTATTCGCTGGACGATGTGGGACAGGGGTACGACATCGCGCTGGGCGATCCCGACCGCATCGCCACCACGCTGGGCCGGCATCCGAACGACGCGGTGATGTCGTACTACCTGAAATCACCCTCGGGCTTCCTGTTCGAGTATGGCTGGGGCGGCAAGGAAGTGACCCCCGGCCGCTGGACCGCCACCGAATGCACCGTCGGTCCCAGCCTGTGGGGGCATGAACGCGTGTGGCTGCCGCAGGATCAGCGGGACAAGGCCAGGCAGATGCGCCTGCGCGCGGCGCAGAACGGCGACCGCATGCCGGTGCAGGTGACCGATGGCAACTACCAACGCCTGTCCGGCACCTGCCCGTGGTGGGACGCAACAAGGGCTGGCAACGCGGACTGATATCCGGCTAGGCTGGCCTGTCCGTAGAGGAGATCACGATGGACGCCGTGGAACCGCTGAAGGTCTTCTGGCAGCCTGGCTGAACGTCCTGTCTGAAACTCAAGGAGTTTCTCTCGGTCCGTGCGATCGGGTTCATGTCGGTGAACGTTCTGGAGGATGCCGGCGGGTTGGAGGAGCTGCGCCGGCTGGGCGCGCGCTCGATCCCCGTGCTGTCGCGTGGCAATGACTGGGTGTTCGCCCAGAACATCGCCCATGTCGTCAAGTTCCTCGGCTTGAACGAGGCGACGGGGCCGGTCCTGTCCCCCGACCAGCTGGTGCAAAGGCTGGAGACATTCCTGTCCTGCGCCGTGCGGATCGTGCGGCAGATGCCGGATGCGAAGCTGGAGACCGAGGTGCCGAATCGCCCGCGCAGCTACCGCGTGCTGGGCCATCACATCTTCCGCATCCCCGAGGTGCTGCTGGAAACCGCCGCCGGGGCGACCCTGACGCACGAGACCCTGGCCGTCGCGCCGCCGGACGAGATGCGCAGCTTCGCCGCCATCGCGGCATATGGTGAAGGCGTGCGCCAACGTCTGGTTGCGTGGTGGGACGCCAAGGCCGACAAGTCCGGCAAGGACATGGTCGAGACCTATTACGGCGCGCAATCCCTGCACGAGGTGATGGAGCGGTCGACCTGGCATTCCGGCCAGCATGTCCGGCAATGGCACATGCTGCTGGGCATGGCCGGGATCGCGCCGGACGGGCCGCTGGCGGATGCCGATTTCGACAAGCTGCCGATGCCGTCCAGCGTGTGGGACGGGTAGGCGCCGACAGCGACGGCTGAG
>CAYZKM010000733.1:0-2497 GCA_964478525.1 uncultured Bifidobacterium sp. | reverse complement strand
ACCACCAGGTTCGGTTCCATCTGCACCGGATACGGCACGTCGGTCAGTTTCGGCGCACGGGCGAAGCGGCCCTTCATCGCGCGGTGATCGACTTCCAGGTATTCCGGCACCTCGCGCTCGGTGCTCTGGCTGGCGTCCAGAACCATGGCGAGCTGCTTCGACTTCTCCTTGACCTCGATCGTGTCGTTGTCCTTGACGCTGTAGGACGGGATGTTGACCCGCCGGCCGTTGACCAGGACATGGCCGTGGGAGACGAACTGGCGCGCGGCGAACGGCGTCAGCGCATATTTCAGGCGGTAGCACACCGCATCCAGCCGGCGTTCCAGCAGCTCGATCAGGTTCTCCGAGGTGTCGCCCTTGCGGCGGACCGCTTCCTCGTAATACTTGCGGAACTGCTTCTCGCTGATGTTGCCGTAATAGCCCTTCAGCTTCTGCTTCGCCATCAGCTGCGTGCCGAAATCGGTCGGCTTCTTGCGGCGCTGGCCATGTTGGCCGGGGCCGTAATCGCGCTTGTTGATGGGGGATTTCGGCCGGCCCCACAGGTTCACACCCAGGCGGCGATTGATCTTGTACTTGCTCTCGGCGCGCTTGGTCATTGGCGCGTAGCCCTTTCGCGTGGCTGTTGTTGCACCGGTAGGCCTTCCCCGGATGGAGAGGCGGGCGCGACCCCCGAAGGATCGTCCACGTTCCCGGCAATGAAGAGCGGCGCCTATAGGAGGGTGGGGGCGGGAAGTCAAACATTGTTCGCCCGTCCGGCGCGTTCGGACCCATCGTCACCGGACCCCTCGTCACCGGACATGGGGTAGCATCGGCATTTTCCGCGATGCCCCGCCGGGCGGGCGGTTTCGCATCCCGTTCGGGCGGGTGGTGGCGGGCGAGCCAGGCGCCCAGCGTGGGATCGGCGGGGCCGGGCATGATGCCGCGCGCGAACAGCCGCCCGATGCGCACCACGGACCGGCAGGCGTTACGGAAGGCGCGACCGGACGCGCCGTGATAGCCATGGGTAGTGTTGGCGGCGATCTGCGCGGCCTTGCCGGCGGCGGTACGGGCGCCGGTGCTTTTGCCGCCATGGAAGCGGCAGCGGCCATTGCGCATGGCGGGCTGCCGGCAGCACGTGCCCGCCCGGGTGCGCGCGCCACAGCGGGGCAGGGTGGCGAGGTCCCGGCGCGGGTTGCCGTTGCGCAGGGTTGCCGGGCAGCGGGATGCCCCCGCATCCATCCGAGGTGTGGCCGGTTCCCCATCGCCGTCACGCACGCCTGTCGAACCCTTATCAGAAACGGTGACCTGCTACCATGTCATAGGAAATATGTCAATAATTAGGTCATATTTCCTAGAATAATCACCCCGCGTCGGCGCCGATGACAGCGCGCTGGCATCATCCGCTGGCACCATCCTATCGTGCCGCATGCCCCAACCCAGTTTTCTGGCCTTGCTGGCCTTCCTGTCCGCCGCCGGCACCCCTGGCGAGCATGTGCGGATCCCCGAGGCGGATGGCACCGTGCTGGATGCGGCCCTGGTGCGTCCGGCCGGCACGCCGACCGGGCCCGCCATCGTCGCGCTGCATGGCTGCGGGGGTCCCTATCCCAGCCGCGACGGAAGCTGGGCCAGGCTGTTGTCGCAACAGGGCCATGTCGTGCTGCTGCCGGACAGTTTCGGGTCGCGGGGGCTGGGCTCGCAATGCCGGGAACGGAATCGCGCGGTCACGCCGCGGGGGCTGCGCCGCACCGACGCGATCACCGCCGGGCTGTGGCTCGCCGAGCAGGCGGATACGCACCCGGCGGGGGCGGCGGGGATCGCGCTGATGGGATGGTCGAATGGCGGGCAGACCGTGCTGGCCACCGCGAACCAGGCGCCCGAGGCGCCGACGGGCCTGCCAAAGGGGCTTTTCGACCGCTTCGTCGCCTTCTACCCCGGCTGCGCCAGCACCGCGGCGAACCCGGCCTGGCAGCCGGCGGCGCCGCTGCTGATCCTGGTCGGCCAGGCGGATGACTGGACGCCCGCCGCCCCCTGCCAGGCCGTGCAGCGCAAGGACCCCGCGCGGATCACCCTGGTCAGCTATCCCGGCGCGTATCACGATTTCGACGCCCCGGACCGTCCGGTGCGGGTGCTGAACGGCCTGTCCACGCCGCGTGGCGGGCAGGCCCATGTCGGCACCGACCCGGCGGCGCGCACCGACGCCCTGGCGCGGGTGCCGGCGTTCCTGGCGTCACGCTGACGCTTGCCTGACCCGTCCGTGGCGCGACGCCCGCGCGCGGTCCCGCCATGCCGCGGTGCAAAAATCTCCCGGTTTGTGCGGCGCCGCGCGCGTGCTAATGGGGCGCGCCCACAGACCGGTCAGGACGACATGAGCGACCAGCGCGCCACCCTCCATCGTTTCTTCACCGCCCCGCTGGCGGAAACCGACCCCGAGCTTGCCGCCGCCCTCGGCGCCGAGCTGCATCGCCAGCAGGACGGGATCGAGCTGATCGCGTCCGAGAATGTCGTCTCGGCCGCGGTG
>CAYZKM010000732.1:0-2504 GCA_964478525.1 uncultured Bifidobacterium sp. | reverse complement strand
GAGGTGCGCAAGGGCATCGCCTCGGGCGACATCAACATCGTGGTCGGCACCCATGCGCTGCTGGCCAAGGCGATCGCCTTCTCGGATCTCGGCCTGCTGATCGTCGACGAGGAGCAGCATTTCGGCGTCGCCCACAAGGAACGGCTGAAGGCGATGAAGGCCGACGTCCATGTCCTGACACTGACCGCGACGCCGATCCCGCGCACGCTGCAGCTGGCGCTGACGGGCGTGCGGGAAATGAGCGTCATCGCCACCCCCCCGGTCGATCGCCTGGCCGTGCGCACCTTCATCATGCCGTTCGATTCGGTGGTGATCCGCGAGGCGATCCAGCGCGAACGGTTCCGCGGCGGGCAGATCTTCTGCGTGGTGCCGCGGATCGAGGACCTGGCGCGCATGAGCGAGCGGCTGCGCGAGATCGTGCCCGAGGCGCGCACGATCCAGGCGCACGGACGGCTGGCGCCCACCGAGCTGGAACGGGTGATGACCGAATTCGGCGACGGCAAATACGACATCCTGCTGTCGACCAACATCGTCGAGAGCGGGCTGGACATGCCGGCTGTCAATACATTGGTCATCCACCGCGCCGACATGTTCGGCCTGGGGCAGCTGTACCAGCTGCGCGGGCGGGTCGGGCGCGGCAAGCAGCGTGGCTATGCGTACCTGACCTGGCCGCAGAACCACCGCCTGTCGGTCGCGGCCGAGAAGCGGCTGACCGTGATGCAGACGCTGGACGCGCTGGGGGCGGGCTTCACCCTGGCCTCGCACGACCTGGACATCCGTGGCGCCGGCAACCTGCTGGGCGACGAACAGTCGGGCCATATCCGGGAAGTGGGGATCGAGTTGTACCAGCAGATGCTGGAGGACGCGGTCGCCGAGATCCGCGAGGGCGACGGGGCGAACGCGCACGAGGCGCGGGACTGGACGCCCAACATCTCGTTGGGTCTGCCGGTGCTGATCCCGGAAACCTATGTGCGCGACCTGCCGGTGCGGCTGGGCCTGTACCGGCGCATCGGCGCGCTGGCGTCGGATGCGGAAACCGAGGCGATGGCGGCGGAATTGGTCGACCGCTTCGGCAAGCTACCGGACGAGGTTGACAACCTGCTGGGCGTGGTGGCGCTGAAGCGCGCCTGCCGGGCGGCCGGGGTGGAAAAGCTGGAGGCCGGGCCGAAAGGCATGGTCCTGACGTTCCGTGGCAACGCGTTCGCCAACCCGGCGGGCCTGGTCAAGTGGCTGGGCAGCAAGGGCGGGCTGGTACGGCTGCGCCCCGACCACAAGCTGGCGATCGCGCGCGACATGGACGTGGCGACGCGGCTGAAATTCGCGCGCGACACGCTGGGCGCGCTGGGCCAGATCGTCGGGCAGGCGAAAGCCGCCTGACCCGGCGGGCCGCCACGGTCATGGTTGCACCGGACCGGCAGTCCACCTAGATTGCACCCACCAAGCGGGTGTAGCTCAATGGTAGAGTCCCAGCCTTCCAAGCTGGCTGTGCGGGTTCGATTCCCGTCACCCGCTCCATCCGCATCCGCGCCCGTGATTGATTGCCGCGCCGGAAGGGGATAACGCTTCCCCCGCATGTCCGACGCCCTGATCGCCCATTTCACCCGCTTCGCCGCACAGGAAGCTCGCGGCCACTCCCCATTGTATGAGGCGCTGGCCCTGGGCGTTGCGGGCGACCGCAAGCTGATCGGCCTGGTCGAGGCGCTGCCGCCGCACAAGCGCCAGCCCAACCTGCTGTTCGCCGCCTATCGCCAGGTCTGCGGGGTGCCCGCCGACTTCGCCGAATTCCGCCGCCGCCTGATGCGCCGTGCCGACGAGGTGGCGGCGGTGATGATGGCGCGGTCGACCCAGACCAACGAGCCCGGCCGCTGCGCGGTGCTGCTGCCCGTGCTGGCGCGGTTGCACCAGCCGCTGGCCTTGCTGGAGGTTGGCGCCTCGGCCGGGCTGTGCCTGATCCCCGACCACTACGCCTATGACTATGACGGCGTGCGGGTCGGCACCGCCGGCGGCAGGCCGGTGTTTGCGTGCCATGCCGGCGCGGCGACGCCGGTCCCCGATGCCGTGCCGCGCGTGGTGTGGCGGGCGGGGCTGGATATCGCCCCGCTCAGCCCGCACGACCCCGATCATGTGGCCTGGCTGGAGAACCTGATCTGGCCCGACCAGCCTGACCGGCTGGACCGGTTCCGTGCCGCGCTGGACACCGCGCGGGCGCATCCGGTGCGGGTCTGGGCGGGCGATCTGCGCACGGATCTGCAGGCATTGCTGGCCTCGGCGCCGGTGGGGCCGACGATCGTGGTCTATCACACGGCGGTGCTGGGATATGTGCGCGACCCGGCGGAGCGCGCCGCGTTCCGGGGCATGGTGTGGGACAACAGCGCGGTGTGGATCAGCAACGAACACCCGCAGGTCTATCCCGAGATCGCGGCGGCGGCCCGCCGTCCCGGCCCGCCCGGCAGTTTCCTGCTGGCGGTGAATGGGGTGCCGGTCGCGTGGACCGACCCCCATGG
>CAYZKM010000731.1:0-2507 GCA_964478525.1 uncultured Bifidobacterium sp. | reverse complement strand
CTCGCGCCCCCCGGCAGGTCGGATTCGACGGTCGGCATGGCCGGGCGGATGGTGGCCTCGTCGAACAGCACCAGGTCGGCGGCGAAGCCCTTCCGCACCAGGCCGCGATCGTTCAGCTCCCAGGCCGCGGCGTTGTCGAAGCTCAGCATCCGCACGGCTTCCTCCAGCGTGAAGGCCTGCCTGGCCCGGACCCAGTAGCTCAGCATATGGGTCTGCAGCGACGACCCCATCTCCTGGCAGACATGCGCCCCGGAATCCGAGAACGTGGCCAGCGTCCATTTGTGGCGCAGCATGTCCAGCACATCGGCCGGCGCCTCGTTGACCAGGGGCTGCACGAAGACCTGGTTCTCGTTGGCGATCATCAGGTCCAGCATCACCTCGACCGGATGCCGCCCGCGCTGCGTCGCCAGGTCGGCCACGGTGGGGTCATTCCAGTCCACCCCCATCATGGCGAACAGGTTGGCATAGTCCGGCTTGCGCGGATCGGTCGTCGCCGCCCCGCCGCCCTGGAACACGTTGTCCCGCGGCCGCATCCGTGCCTCGTCGGCGACCAGGGCGCGGCGGGTCTCGGGGTCTGCCATGCGCCGCTTCTGCTCCTGGACCGACAGGGCACGGATCGGCTGCCAGGCCGGCAGGTTGTCGAACGGCAGATAGGATTTCAGCGAGAAGATGGCGTTGATCGACTTGGTCGTGGTCTGGCCGAACATGCGCGCCCCGGCGGCGACGCTCTGGTCCAGGTAATCGAGCTGATAGCGATACGGGTTCGGCTGGTCGCCCTGCCGGGTGGAGATCGTGCCGAACATCACCGGCCGCCCGGACTCGACCGCCACCCGGCGCAGCCGGTCCAGGAAGGCGCGCTGCGTCGGCCCGCTCGATACATCCGGCCCCACCTGGAAGATCCCCGCATCCAGCTCGGCCATCGCGCCGACCAGGGCGTCGATCTCCCGCCAGTCGGCGATGCGGCTGGCCACCGGCGTATCGTCAGGGGTGACATGCGTCCCGGCGCGAGAGCTGGAGAACCCCATCGCGCCGGCCTTGACCGCCTCGGTGACGGCGCGCACCATCCGTGCGATCTCCGCCTCGCTCGCCGTCTCGCTCAGCGCGCGGGCGCCCATCGTGTACATGCGCAAGGCGGAATGACCGATATAGGACCCGTAGTTCAGCGCCTTGGGCAGGCGTTCGACGGTGGCGAGGTATTCGGGGAATGTCTCCCAGTTCCAGTCGATGCCGGCCAGCATCGCCTCCAGCGGGATGTCCTCGACCGCGGTCAGGCAGCGGGCGAACCATTCGCGCTGGTCCGGCGGGCAGGGGGCCAGGGCGAAGCCGCAATTGCCCATCACCACCGACGTGACGCCATGCCAGCACGAGCACGTGCCCGACGGGTCCCAGTTCACCTGCGCGTCCATATGGGTGTGGCCGTCGATGAAGCCGGGCGCGACGATCAGCCCGTCGGCGTCGATGACGCGCTGCGCCGGGGCGCGGATGCGCCCGATCTCCACGATCCGCCCGCCGGCGATCCCGACATCGGCGCGATACCGCCCCATCCCCGAGCCGTCGACGATGGTGCCGTTCCTGATGATCAGGTCGAGGGACATGGCATGATTCCGATCCTGGACGTGTGGTGCGGGAGGTTCCGCGGCCACGCTAGCGCGCCTTCCGGCTGACCGTAAACGGTCAGCGCACGCTATCTTATTGTCTGATCGCATGATTCACCCGCTGCCACGATTCCGCTCAGCGTGATCATGCTCTAGCAGGGCCGGCCCGCACCGTCACGCCGGTGCGGCCCCAGTCGGGCTCACCAGTCGGGCTCACCAGTCGGGCTCACCAGTCGGGGTCGGCACGCCGGGCTCGCCAGTCGGGGTCGGCACGCCGAGCGTCAGGCCACGCGGTGCAGCAGCGCCTCGCCCGCCGCGACCCGGCGGCAATTCTCGGCCGCGACCGAGAAGCTGCGGTCGAACGTCCCGGTCGTGATCCAGGCCACGTGCGGCGTCGCCACCACGTTCGGCAGCGTGAACAGCGGGTCCGCCGGATCGGCCGGTTCGGCGGCGAACACATCCAGCCCCGCGGCACCCAGATGGCCGGACCGCAGCGCCGCGGTCAGTGCGGCCTGGTCCACCAGCCCGCCGCGCGCGGTATTGACCAGCACCGCGCCGGGCTTCATCCGCGCCAGCGCGGCAGCGTCGATCATGCGCTCGGTCTCGGCCGTCAGCGGCACATGCAGGCTGACCACGTCGGCCTCGGCCAGCAGCGCGGCCAGTGGCCGGTGCGCCTCGGGCGCGTCGAGGACCGGGGTGCGGGTGGTGTAGATCACCCGGCAGCCCAGCGCGGTCAGCACCGGGGCCAGCATCCGCGGGATCGAGCCATACCCCACCAGCCCCACCGTCTTCCCACCCAGCTCGCCGATGCCGTCCTGCAGCGCCGGATCGGTCCACACCCCGCCGCGCAGCCCGGCATCGAAGCGCGGCGCGAGCGACATGGTCGCGCCGGCCATGAGGCCCGCGTTCGTG
>CAYZKM010000730.1:0-2509 GCA_964478525.1 uncultured Bifidobacterium sp. | reverse complement strand
TGGGGCTGTCATTCGGTGGCGTGCCGTCCACCCTGGTCATCCCGATGGATGCGATCATCGGCTTCGCCGACCCGCATATCCGCTATGGCCTGCGCTTCCGCCCGGTGATGCCGGTGGTCGCCAACACGCCGTTCGATGCCGCCGCCCGCGCCCCGGGGGATACGCCAGAGGCCACCGCCGCGACGGCCGAGGGGGAGGAGGCGGACAAGCCCGATGCCGGCCCGCAGGTCGTCAGCCTGGACGCGTTCCGCCGCCGGTCGCCGCCCAAGACCTGACCGCCGCCGCGCGTGCCGTCTGGCTGTCCCCCTGCTTGTCCCTTTTTGGGGGCGGTCCGATCCCATTTCCCGTGCGCCTCCCGCTGAAGGAGTCCGAAGATGAACGCCCCCGTCAATCCCGCCGCCCCGCGCCCGGACAATTTCGTCTACGCACCGATGTTCCCGCTGGGGCCGGACAAGACGCCGTGGAAGAAGCTGGACATCCAGGGCGTGCGCACCGTCACCTGCGACGGGCAGACCGTGCTGCGGATCGCCCCCGACGCGCTGAGCGAACTGGCCGTGCGCGCGTTCCATGACGTCTCGCACCTGTTGCGGCCGGGGCATCTCGCGCAGCTGCGCGCGATCCTCGATGACCCCGAAGCCAGCGGCAACGACCGCTTCGTCGCGCTCGATCTGCTGAAGAACGCCAATATCGCGGCCGGCGGCGTGCTGCCGATGTGCCAGGACACCGGCACCGCGATCGTGTTCGGCAAGAAGGGCCAGCGCGTCTGGGTGGACGGCGACGAGGAGGAGGCCCTGTCCTGGGGCGTGCACCGCACCTACACGGAAACCAACCTGCGCTATTCGCAGATGGCGCCGCTGACGATGTACAACGAGGTCAACACCGGCAACAACCTGCCGGTGCAGTTCGACATCATGGCCGCGCCCGGCGATCACCATGCCGATGAGTTCCATCTGATGTTCGTCGCCAAGGGCGGCGGATCGGCCAACAAGACCTTCCTGTTCCAGGAAACCCGCGCGGTGCTGTCGCCCGAGCGCATCAGGAAGTTCCTGGAAACCAAGATGAAGACGCTGGGCACCTCGGCCTGTCCGCCGTACCATCTGGCGATCGTGATCGGCGGCACCTCGGCCGAGTTGACGCTGAAGACGGTGAAGCTGGCGTCCACGCGCTGGCTGGACACCCTGCCGACCGAGGGCAGCAAGGCCGGCCACGCCTTCCGCGACCTGGAGCTGGAGCAGCAGGTCCTGCAGATATCGCGCGAGATCGGCATCGGCGCACAGTTCGGCGGTAAATACTTCTGCCATGACGTGCGCGTCGTGCGCCTGCCCCGCCACGGGGCGTCGCTGCCGATCGGCATCGGCGTTTCCTGCAGCGCCGATCGGCAGATCCTGGCGAAGATCACGCCCGAGGGCGTGTTCGTGGAACAGCTTGAGACCGACCCGGCGAAGTACCTGCCGGAAACCACCGAGACGCATCTGGGCGACCAGTCGGTCGCTGTCGACCTGAACCGGCCGATGACAGAGATCCGTGCGCAGCTGTCGCAATATCCGGTGAAGACGCGACTGTCGCTGACCGGCACGATGGTGGTCGCGCGCGACATCGCCCATGCCAAGCTGAAGGAACGGCTCGATGCCGGCCACGGCCTGCCGGACTATCTGAAGAACCACCCGGTCTATTACGCCGGCCCGGCCAAGACCCCGGCGGGCATGGCGACGGGCAGCTTCGGTCCGACGACGGCCGGACGCATGGACAGCTATGTCGCCGAGTTCCAGGCCGCCGGCGGATCGATGGTGATGCTGGCCAAGGGCAACCGGTCCAAGGCCGTGAAGGATGCGTGCAAGGCGCATGGCGGGTTCTATCTGGGATCCGTCGGCGGGCCCGCCGCCCGCCTGGCGCAGGACTGCATCCGCAAGGTCGAGGTGCTGGAATACCCCGAGCTCGGCATGGAAGCGGTCTGGCGGATCGAGGTCGAGGACTTCCCCGCCTTCATCGTCATGGACGACAAGGGCAACGATTTCTACGAGGGCATCGAGTAAGCCGGCGCAGGCATCAGCCCGCGCCGGTCTCCAGCCAGGCGGGGCAGGCATCGCCCAGCCGTGTCCCCGCTCCTCCGATCGGCGGGTTTGCGCCCGCGCATCCGACGCCGCTTCACGGGTCCGGGGACAATCGTCATGGGGTGACCGGCCGGGCGTGATCCTGCCCATGGTTCCCCTGGCGGCAAAAATCCGCTACCTCCCGCGCGAACCCACCACAGGACAGGAAAGCCGATGCGCTTCACCATCGACCGCATCGACCACATCGTTTTGAACGTCAGGGACGTGGAGATCGCGGCGGCGTGGTATCAGCGCGTCCTGGGCATGGAGCGGGAGGATTTCGGCCCCAACAGCCGCACGGCGCTGAAATTCGGCGGCCAGAAGATCAACCTGCGCCCGTCCGATCACGACACCGGAAGCTGGCCGACCGGGGTGAACGACCGGCCGGGCAACGGCGATTTGTGCTTCATCACCGCCAT
>CAYZKM010000729.1:0-2520 GCA_964478525.1 uncultured Bifidobacterium sp. | reverse complement strand
GACGACGTGTATTTCCGCTACCCCGACGGCCGTGTCGCCCTGGCTGGCCTGAGCTTCGAGGCGCAACCGGGCCGTACGGTGGCGCTGGTCGGGCCATCGGGCGCCGGCAAGACGACCGCCCTGGCGCTGATCCTGCGCCTGCACGACGTCGGTGCGGGGGCGGTGCGGATCGACGGGGCGGATGTGCACGACGTGACGCTGTCGTCACTGCGCGACGCCATCGCCTATGTCGGGCAGGATGCGCTGCTGTTCGACGATACGATCGCGGCCAATATCGCGATGGGGCGCCCGGGCAGCGACCCGGCGGCCGTGCGCGCCGCGGCCGAGGCGGCGGCGGCGGCCGACTTCATCGCGGCCATGCCCGACGGGTATGACACGCGGGTCGGCACCAACGGCCAGCGCCTGTCGGGCGGGCAGCGCCAGCGTGTCGCCCTGGCCCGCGCCCTGCTGCGCGACCCGCGTATCCTGCTGCTGGACGAGGCCACCAGCGCGCTGGACACCGAAAGCGAATCAGCCGTCCAGCTCGCGCTGACCCGCCTGCGCAAGGACCGGACGACGATCATCATCGCCCATCGCCTGTCCACGGTGCGCGATGCCGACCTGGTCGTGGCGATGGCGGAAGGCCGCGCGGTGGAAAGCGGCACCCATGCCGAGTTGATGGCGCGGGACGGCCTGTATGCCCGCCTGGTCCGCAGTCAGACCCTGATGCAGTAGCGCTCGGCTCCATATCCATTACAGTCCCCACCAACGGCGGGGGGACACAGCCATGGTCGCGAACATCAAGCGGCTGACGTATTTCGAGGAGTTCATGAACCCGGTCGCGCTGACCATCCTGGCCGAACGGCCGGATATCGAGGTCGTGCGCCTGGAATACGCCTCATCTGAAGCCGACAACTGGGAGGCGATCTCGCGCTCTCATGGCTATCAGATCCAGCCGCGGACCGAGTTGAAGGAGCCATGGTTCGGCAATGCCGCCCTGCTGGCGCGCTGCCCGCAGATGCTGGCCATCAGCTCCACCGGCGCCGGGTTCGACATGATCGACGTCGACGACTGCACCGCCGCCGGGGTGATCGTGCTGAACCAGTCGGGCACCAACAAGGAAGGCGTGGCGGAGCATGCCATCGGCCTGATCCTGGCGCTGTCGAAGAAGATCGCCGCGTCCGAGAAGGTGATGCGGACGGTCCCGAACATGGACCGGCGTGGGTTCTCGGGCAACGACATCCGCAACAAGGTCCTGGGCATCATCGGCCTGGGCAATATCGGCACCCGGCTTTCGGAAATCTGCCGGCTGGCGTTCGGGATGACCGTCCTCGCCTACGACCCGTACCTGACCGCGACGCAGATCGCCGCCCGCGGCGGCACGAAGGTGGAGCTGGGGGAATTGCTGGCGCGGTCCGACTATGTCTCGGTCCACTGTCCGCGATCCAAGGAGACGTTCGGCATGCTGGGCGCCGAGCAGTTCGGGTTGATGAAGCCGACGGCGTATTTCGTGAACACGGCGCGCGGCGGCATCCATGACGAGAGTGCCCTGGCCGACGCGGTGCGCGAGCGCAAGATCGCCGGCGCGGGGCTGGATGTGTTCCTGAAGGAACCACCGGACCTGGACCACCCGTTGCTGCATCTGGATAACGTGATCGTCACGCCGCACAACGCCGGCATGACCGACGAATCCGTTTTCGAAATGGTCTCCGCCACTGCGCGGCAGTGGATCGACGTGTTCGACGGAAAGGTGCCGCCGCGTCTGGTCAACCCCGAGGCGTGGGCGCTGTACTCCCGCCGCTTCGCCGAGATCCTGGGCTTCCAGCCGGCACCGCTGCCATGACGGCCCTGGGATTGCTGCTGGCGACGATGGAACCTCCCGCCGGAATCGAGGAGGAGTTCCAGGATTGGTATGACACCGAGCATTTCCCGGAACGGCGGGACTGTGACGGGTTCGTCACCGCCGGGCGCTGGGTCTGTATCGATGGGTTCCCGCGCTATCTGGCGCTGTACGACCTGGCCGATCCGGATGTGCTGTCGCGGGAGGGTTATGCGCGGATCGCCGTGCGTCGCTACTCGCCGTGGACCCATCGGATCATGGCCAAGGTCTGGGGGCAGTATCGCGCGACGGGGACGCAGCTGTTCCCGGGTGCGGCGCGGATGGGGGATCAGGGGCTGGCGGCCCGGATCGTGGTGATGCGGTTCCATGCCGCGCCCGCCGGTGCCCAGGCGGCGGTGCTGGACGGGCTGCATGCCCTGTATCGCGGCAATGGCGACGTGGTGCAGTACCGGCTGTTCCGCGCCGAACAGGCGGATGGGCTGGATTTCGTGGCGATCACGGAGCTGCGGGGGCCACTGGCCGCACCGGGCGGGTATGCCGCGTTCGGCGACGCGGCACGATATCTGGACCTGGTGAACACCTATGTCCCGTATCGGCGCGCCTCGGCCGGGTCGTTCCCCGCCAGGTCGTGACCCCAGACGCCGCGGCCAGCATTGAACGGGGCGGGCCCGCGGCCTATCCTGCGCCGAAACAGGAGGAGC
>CAYZKM010000728.1:0-2521 GCA_964478525.1 uncultured Bifidobacterium sp. | reverse complement strand
ATCGCCCGTCCCGTTGCTCGTGATCTTCATCATGGTGGCGACAATCTTATGGTCCCAGATGCGGCCGTAGTCCGGTCCGGTCACGGCGCGTAGTTCAATGCGTCCGTCTTTCGCTTCCAGCGTCTTCACAAGCTCGGCGCGATGCGACAGCAAGCCATGCTGTAAGTTGATGCCTGCGAGCGGCGCGGCAAGCTGGCGCATATAGGTTGCGGGTGCGCCGACAAGGCTGCACAACTGCCCAAAGCTCCAATGCGTCGGGGAAATCGGCTGGTCCTGTCCGGGGACGATCAGCGAAAGCCGCTCGGCGTTGTCCCTGCTCGCCTCAACGCGAACGGCGCGGCTTTCGACGGTGCGGGTCTTCGCACGATCCGCGCGCATCTTCACGGCATCGTAAAGCTCTGTGAGCGACAAATAACGCTGATCGTTCGGGCGAGAGAACCATTCCGACGACACACGGCCGATCCGCTGCCCGCGCGAGATGTCCACGCGGAAACCGCTATTCACTGCCTGCGGGGTCTGGCTGCTGCTGATGAAGTTCATTGTCCTGTCCTTTCCCGTTAATGCCGAAGGCATGTCCCCCGACATGCCTTCCGGGGGCGCGTGAGCGCGCGGGGATGGAGGGGGCACATGCCGGCGCGCGGGGGCCAGGCTGCGAGGCGAGCGGAGCGGATGACGATGTGATGCCGACGTGGTGATCGGCCGTTCTGCGAGGCCGCGGCCCTGCTCCGCAACAGGCGGCATTTGCGGGGAGCAAGGGGTAAGACCCCTTGGTTCCCCACTCGATCGGCAAGGGCTTCAGCCGCAGCCGATCGGAACAATGCGAGCGCAGCTCGCCGTATTCCTTATCTTGCGGTGGCGGATATGAGCATGACGAAGCCCCGCTTGCGCGGGGCCTCGCTGGTGGCCGGTCTCAGTCGGCGGCGCGACGGCGCGACCAGATGAGCGCCAGATCCTCGCTTTCGCTCTCCACCAGGCTCGCATAGATTGGAGCCGGGAACGACGGGTCGTCGAGCTTGACGGAGAGGTAGTCGTTGCCCTTGTCGGACGTCTTCTTCCACGCCGCCCCGAACTCCGTTCCAGCGGCGATGACGCGGTAGTCCGGACCCTTCTCGTTGTCGCCTTCGGCGGCGACGAACTTCACCGACTTGACGTTGAGGGTGAGTGTCTTGACCGAGCCGCTGTAGCCGTTCTCGGTGCGGGAGAAAGTGCCGATCGTAGCCATGTCGTGGTTTCCTTCTGCTGGTCGGGCCGCGCCCATCGCGACCTCGATGATGGTCGACGGACCGGGGACGATCGGCCTGCACCCTTGGGGCCGAAACAACGTGGAGGGCGGCCGGCGACAGCTTTTTTGGCTCGCGATGCAAAGCCGAAGGCGGCGGAAAAAAGCTGGCGGCGGACGTTGCAGGTTCAAGATCGAGGCGACGCTTTCGTCGCCGGTCTTCGGTCAGACCAAACCAATCGAGGACGCCCGTGGGAGCGGCTTGAAAAGGACAGTCAGAGGAAACCGCGATCTGGCGATGGCGATCGGAGGCACACTTTCTCGCTTCGCGCCGCACACGGCTATCTCGGCTCCATCAAGAACGGACCCGAACCTCAACGGCAAGACGATGATGTCCTGAATGTCGCCGTCATCGACGACAATCGAAAGGTCCGGGCCATCCGCCCGTCACTCGCATCGCCATCGTGTTCGGCACGGCAAGAAAACGTCAACAAAGGTAATGGCGGCCTCCCAGCACAAGCCGCTGCGACTCGCTCCCGGCCTCGATCGACGCCATGGTCCAGCGCGAAGGTCAGGGTGTAACTCTATCTGACGAACGTCTGCCGCTCCGCTGCTGGCTAGGACCGCCAAACGCGATGCTGACGCGAGCCGGGGGCGACCGGCGAATGTCCGCCGCCTCTCTTCGCGTCAAGGATCGTGACCGAAGGCGAAGACCCGCAAGGGGCTTCGGAAGCCGCCGCAGCAGCGCATAGAGCCCGGCCCGCAGGGCGACGCCCACGCTCAGGGGCGGCACGGAATATTTTGTGCGCCGATAACTTCCGCGTTCAACGAACCGGCTCAGGATTGCGGACTAGCGGATGTTGCCAACCGTATCACGGCGGCCACGCCGACACATGCGCCCCCTGCGAGGCAGACGATTTGCCGCCACACCAGCGGTGGAACGGCCTCGCCGGTGACGCCATGCACGAGCGCGTAGCCCGCCACGGCGGCAGGCGCGGCGAATATGAGCGCCAGTGCGATCCGCAGGATCGGCGTGCGCAATGTCGCAAACAGAACCGTCAGAATGCCGAACGATGCCGCGCCAGCGACAAGGCCGACGATTCCGGCTCCGATCCATCCCGCGCCGGTGCCATAGGCAAAGCGTGCGGCGGCAAGCGCCAGCATGAACGGCAGCGCGTAAATCGCCAACGTGTAGGCGAGGACGCACATCATGCCGATCAGCATGATGGTGACGACGATCAGTGCGATCATGCGCGCCTCCCTGCTCGATGATGGCGATCCGGCGCGCGACGACGCGCCGGA
>CAYZKM010000727.1:0-2532 GCA_964478525.1 uncultured Bifidobacterium sp. | reverse complement strand
CACCACGTCATACGAAAGGCCCAGACGTTCGATCGCGCCGGGGGCGAAGTTCTCGATCATCACGTCGGCGCCGCGGATCATGTCCTTGACCAGGGCGAGGCCCTTCTCGGACTTCAGGTTGACGGTGATGGACCGCTTGTTGGCGTTGAAGACGTGGAAATAGTACGGATCGTTGTCCGGCTGGCCGGGGCGCAGGCGGCGGCCGGGGTCGCCCATCTTCGGGTTCTCGATCTTCACCACGTCGGCGCCGAGCCAGGCGAGGGCTTCGGTGCAGGACGGCCCGGCCTCGAACTGCGTGAAGTCGACGACCTTGACGCCGGTCAGGAATTTGAAGTCGGTGACGTTCTCGGACATGGGGCTGGGTTCCTCGGGCTGGGACGCTTCCTTTGGCGGCCAGACTGACACAGACGGCAGGGCCGCGCCAATGTTGGCGGTGGGGGGGTGTCGGTGGGGGGCGCGGCCGGTGGAGGCTGCCATGCCCGTTGTGCAACTGCTAAGGGATCGACCGGCGCGAGATTTTTCCTGTAGGTAAGCGGCTCAGGAGAAGAGCCCGCCGATGTTCCCTGCCATTCTTGCCAGATTGTGCTCCAACCGCCTGCATTATGCCTGGATCGTCCTGGCCGTGGTGTTCACCGCGACGCTGGCGGGCGTGGCGGTGCGTGCCGCGCCCGGCGTGATGATCGTGCCGATGGAACGGGCGTTCGGCTGGGACAAGGCGACGATCTCGGGCGCGATTTCGGTGAACATCATCCTGATGGGGATGATCGGTCCGTTCTTGACCGGGCTGATGCAGATCATCGGCTTGAAGCGGACCATCCTGTCCTGTCTGGCGATTCTGGCCGCGGCGACCGGATTGTCGACGCTGATGACGCAGCCCTGGCAGTTGTTCCTGACCTGGGGCGTGATGGTCGGCATCGGCGCCGGCGGCAGTGCGGTCGGCATCGCGGGTGCCGTGGCGAACCGCTGGTTCGCGCAGCGTACCGGGTTCGCGATGGGCATGATCACGTCGGCCAACGCGGCGGGGCAGCTGGTCTTCCTGCCGTTGCTGGCGATGGCGGCCGACCGCTACGGCTGGCAGGGCGTGTCGGTGGGCGTGACGATCGTCATTGCCGCGGTATTGCCGATCGTATGGTTGACCCTGCCGGAATCGCCCGCCGCGCTGGGCATTCCCGCCTATGGCGCGCGCGAGGTGAAGCCCGTCGAGAATCCGGCCGGCAGCAACCCGTTCGCGGTGGCGATCGGGGCGCTGGCGCGGGCGTCGCGGTCGATGGATTTCTGGCTGCTGTGCCTGACATTCGGGATCTGCGGGTTTTCCACCAACGGGCTGATCAACACGCACATGATCGCCTATTGCGCCGACAACGGCATACCCGAGATCAACGGCGCGTCGATCCTGGCGGTGATCGGGCTGTTCAGCCTGGTGGGTTCGGCGGCGTCGGGATGGCTGTGCGACCGGTTCAGCCCGCGGGTGCTGCTGTTCTGGTATTACGGGCTGCGCGGCCTGTCCCTGGTGATCATTCCGATGACGTCGTTCGACCCGATCAGCATGGGCATCTTCGCGGTGTTCTACGGGCTGGACTGGGTGGCGACGGGGCCGGCGACCTTCGCCCTGACGAACGAGGTGTTCGGCCGTCGCGACACACCCGTGATCCTGTCGTGGATCTTCGCCGCCCATCAGGTGGGCGGGGCACTGGCGGCGTTCGGCGCGGGTGCGGTGCGCGACGTGGCGGGCAGCTACTTCCTGGCCTTCGTGGCCAGCGGCGTGGCCTGCCTGGCGGCGTCGGTGCTGGTGCTGCGCGTGACACCGCGGGGGAAGCTGGCGGTCGTGGCCGCGGAATAAAGCGGCGCGTCAGCCCGGCGGCGCCGCGTTGTGCGGCCATGCCGAATATCCGCCGGTACCGAAATGATCCTGCGCGATCCGTGTCAACTGCAGCGTCGCCAGCATCTCGGCCAGGTGCAGCTGCCGCCGGCGGTCCAGGCTGGTTGAGTAGGGCTCGACCGCGAGCGGGTTCGACCAGTTGATGAACTGCAGCTGGCCCGGGGCGATATACTGGTTGGCCACCTGGGCTCGGATCTGGTCCACCAGGTCGTCGACCGCCTGCTTCGCGTCGCGGTCGACCGCGTCGCCCCAGCCCAGGTTGGTGGCGAAGTTCTGGATGGCCCGCAGGCCCTGCATGATGTCGATCCACGCATGGGTCCGGGGCGGCAGATGTGGCACGATGTCGTCCTGGAACTCGAAGCGCCAGGTTTCCGGCACGGCCAGGTCGTAGGCATCGCGGAACGTCACGTCCCCCGGACGAGCGGCGGCGAAGGTGTAGACCCCGGCAATGGGAATCCCCGCCTTGGCCAGGCGATAGGCAGCCAGGAAGGCCAGCGACCCGCCCTTGCTGTGCCCGGTGATGTACAGCTTCTTGCCGGCGGCAACGGCCGGGGCGATGCCGAACGCCTCGATCTGCGGCCACAGGCGGTTGAGCGAGCCGAGGAAACCGGCATGCACCCGCCCTTCCACGTGGTCGTCACCCGCGGGCACGG
>CAYZKM010000726.1:0-2546 GCA_964478525.1 uncultured Bifidobacterium sp. | reverse complement strand
TGTTGCCGGCGACATAGGCCAAGCCATAGGTGCCGTCGGGCCGTCGTTCCGCACGAAAAATGAGCGACGGCAACCCGCCCAGCAGGCGCTGCATCTCCCCGCGCGCATTCAGCAGCACCTGCGCCTCGCGCTCCGCCGCCTCGCGCATCATGTCGGCGTTTCGCGCCGCCATCTGTTCGCGCGCGACCTTCATGCTGAGGCTGCTCAGGATCATCAGGGTCAGCAGCGTGGCCGCGGCCAGCACGCCGATGCCGATGCGCAGCTCCGACGCCCGCTCGCGTGCCGAGGCCAGGACGGCGGACATCGGTTGCGACACTTCCACCACCACAAGCCCGGTCTGGCTGACGGCGAAGCTTGCCAGCATCGGGGTGCCATCGCTGTCGGTCACCTGCTCGGTGCCGTGGTCGCGGGCGGGCAGGTAGTCGCGGAACAGCCAGTCCTGGGGAAAGCGGACGCCGATATCGGCCGGACCGCCCTGTGACGATGCCAGCAGCGTGCCGTCGGTCGCGTGAAACTGCACGAGCACATCGAAGGCCTGCGCCGCGCGCTGGCCCATCATGGTCAGGTAGTCCGGGTTCAGCAGCGCCACGGCCACGCCCAGGAACCTGCCGTCCGCCGGGCGGATCGGACGCGCGAGGGGGATGGTCCAGCGACCGGTCTGCTGGACGGTGGCGTTGGGTTCGGCCAGGAAGCGCCCGGCCTCGGGCGCGCCGACGGCCAGCCTGGACGTGCCCAGGCGCAGGGCCTGCAGCCAGGGCCGGTTGTTGAGATTGATACCGACCAGCGAATCGACGGTCGAATAGCGCACCGTCCCGGCTTCATCGGTCACCAGCAGCGCACGCAGATAGGGCAGCTCGTGCAGTCGCGGCACGGTGCGCGCGGTATCCCACGGCGCGACGCCTTCCGACACCCGCGACGCCACATCCAGCAGCACGATGTCGGACGTTTCCAGCGCCCGGCTCAGGTGATCGGTCACGCTGGCGGTCACGCCGACCATCACGCGCCGCCCGTCGACGATGGCTTCGCGATAGGCAGCCTCGGACAGGATCATGTAGAAGGCGAAGAAAGTTGGTACGAGTGTCACGGACAGCACCAGCGCGACGGTGCGCATTCGTCCGCGCCGGGCGAACCAGCCGGCAGTCTTTGGAGTTCGGTCGATGGGATTCAAGCTGGTCTGGTCAGGCATCATCAAGGCATGCTCGCTGGTCGCGGCGTTGGTTCTTGGCGCCATCGCGGCACAGGCGCAAGCCCCCGGCCACCTGGCGGCTATCAAGCAACGCGGCGAGTTGCGGGTATGCATCTGGCCCGAATACTACGCGATTACCTACCGCAACCCGCGCAACGGCGAGCTGGTGGGCATCGACATTGACATGGCGCGAAATTTCGCCACGAGGCTGGGCGTGAAACTGCGTTTCATCGAAACGAACTTCCGGGACTTCATGGACCGGCTGGACCAGGACGCCTGCGATATCGCAATGTTCGGCGTAGGCATCACGCCGCCGCGGGAAGCCCGCGTCGCCTTCGCCACCCCCACGCTCGGCAGTCCGGTCTATGGCGTGACGACGCGCAGCAACACGCACATCACCAAATGGGACGATATCGACAGGAAGGGCAACGTCGTCGCGGTGGCGGCGGGCACTTTCATGGAACCGCTGATGCGCGACAGCCTGCGGAACGCGACGATGGTCAGCATCGCCCCGCCGCAGACGCGCGAGGCCGAGCTGGAATCGGGCCGGGTGGACGTCTTCATGTCCGACTACCCCTATACGAGGCGGCTGGTGGGCACGCAGGAATGGGTGCGGATCATCGAGCCGCCGCCGGGCTTCGGTGCCACGCGCTATGCCTATGCGGTGGCGAAGGGCGATCCGGAATGGCTGGCCGCCGTCGATGCCTTCGTCGCCGCGGCGAAGGCCGACGGCACCCTGGCAAAGGCCGCCGAGAAGAACGGGCTGACCCCGATCCTGGTGCGCTGACGCGCCCACGGTCATGCCGAACGCCAGGCGGTGACCAGGGCGGTGGCGTCGGCGACCGGCATCGGACGCCCGATGTGATAGCCCTGAACCGCGAAGCAGCCTGACTCGCGGGCCAGGCGCAGCTGCTCCTCGGTCTCGATACCCTCGGCCAGCACGGCGAAGTCCAGCGCGCGGATCGCCTGCACCAGGCTGGAGAAGAACCGTCCCTCGCGGTCGTTGCCGGCATGCTCGGGCAGCAGGGCGCGGTCGAACTTCACGATGTCGACCGGCACCGACCGCAACGCGCCCAGCGACGAATAGCCGGCGCCGAAATCGTCCAGCGCGATGCGCACTCCGGCCGAGCGCAGGGCGTCGAGCGTGGCGGCGGTGCCGGCGCCCATGGCGAAGGTCTCGGTCACCTCGGCCACCAGGGCGGCGGGCGGCAGGCGGTGTTCGGCCAGGGTGTCAGTGAACAGGGCCAGCACGTCGGCATCGCGCAGCTGCCGGCCCGAGACGTTTACCGAGACATAGGGCACCGAGACATGGGGCGCGGTGGCGTGGCCGGCGCGCCAGGCCCCGGCCCGCGCCCCGGCG
>CAYZKM010000725.1:0-2546 GCA_964478525.1 uncultured Bifidobacterium sp. | reverse complement strand
GGGCCGAGCCGCGCGGGGATGATCAGGATGCGCCCGATCATCTCCATCAGCAGCGGCGTCGGTGCTTCGGTGCGGATCAGCAGCGTGTAGGGATCGACGATCTCCATCGCCCGCACCGGGCGCACGAAGCTGGTCAGTGGCCCCGGGCTGTTGGGCACATTGCGGGCGCGGTTCAGCGAGAACACGACATCCTGGGCGGTGAAATCGCTGCCATCATGGAACTTCACCCCCTGGCGCAGGGTGATCTTCCACGTCATCGGGTCCACCAGCGTCCAGTTCAGCGCCAGTCCCGGCTGCAACTGCCGGTTCTGGTCGAACTGAATCATGCTGTCGAACATGTTCTCGGCCGTGGAGACGTCGTTGCCCAGATCCGAAAACAGCGGGTCCAGCGAGTTATGCTCGGTGGCTCGCCCGATGGTGACATCGACGGCCCAGGCCGGCGACAGCAGCGTGCCGGCCAGCAGCACCGGGGTCATGCGGCGCGCGATGGATCGAAGCATGGCGTGGAGTCCTCCCTGGGGCGGTGTTTGCCGTGTCTCGCGCCGGCGCGCTAGCCTGCATCAAACGGAATCGACAAGGAGGAACGCCATGCCACAGGTCGCGGTGATCACCGGCAGCAACGGCATGATCGGGCAGGCCACCTGCCGGAAACTAGCACAGTCGGGTTTCCTGGCCGTGGGCGTCGATATCGGGCCAGACAGCAAGGGCAACTGGCCGTATTTTCAATGTGACCTGACCAACCTGGACCGCATGGCCGAGACCTTTGCCGCGATCGAGAAGGAACACGGCCTGATCCGCGTGCTGTACAACAATGCCGGTGTCTTCCATCCGGAAACCGACTGGCTGGACGTGCCGCCCGACCAATACGACGCGACGATGGATGCCAATGTCCGCGTGCCGTTCTTCGCCGCGCAATGGGTGGCCAGGCGCCTGGTCGCCGCCGGACAGGGCGGGTCGATCGTCACCACCGCGTCGATGGCGGGCGTCAACGGCAGCACCGTCGTCGAGTATGGCGCATCGAAGGCGGCGGTGATCAACATGACCAAAAGCCTCGGCCGCCGGCTGGGCCCGCACGGCATCCGCGTCAACGCCATCGCCCCTGGCCTGATCCAGACCGCGATGGGCGCCCGCGTGCCGGACGTGTCCAAACAGCGCGCCCTGAACAGCGCGCTGCGCCGGGTCGGCAACCCCGAGGAGATCGCCTCGGTCGTCGATTTCCTGGTCAGCGACGCGGCAAGCTTCGTGACCTGCACGACGATCGAGGTGAACGGAGGAGCCTAGCGCATGATCCCGCTGAGCGGAATCGTGGCAGCGGGTGAATCATGCGATCAGACAATAAGATAGCGCGCTGACCGATCATGCTCAGGCCGCAATGTCGCCCTGCACCTTCGGGTCATAGTTGGCGTTGGTCCATTTGGTGATCCACGCCTCGTAGGTGATCGGTTCCCACCGCGCCGGGTTGTCCGCCGTGGTGCAACTCGGCAGGCATGCGATCAAGGAATCCAGATGCGGGGCCAGGAAATACGGCACGGCATAGCGGTGCCGCCCCACCGGCGGCAGCGCGCGATGCGGCGTCGAGCGGAAGCGCGCGTTCGACCACCGCCGCAGCGTGTCGCCCGAATTCACCGCGAAGGACCCGGGTATCGGCGGCACATCCACCCATTCCAGCGACGGCGTGCGCACCTGCAGCCCCGCCACCTCGGATTGCGGCAGGAAGGTCATGAAGTTGGCGTCGGTGTGCGGGGCGATGCCGAACTGATTGGTTTCAGCCGCAACCGGCGGATAGTGCGACAGGCGCAGATTGGCCTGGCTGTCGACGAAATGCGGCAGGAAGAACTCCCGGTCCAGGTCCAGCGACAGCGCCACCGCGGGCAGCAGCCGGTTGGTGAAATCCTCCATCGTGTCAGCGTATTCCAGCACGGCGGCGCGGAATCCCGGCAGATCATCCTCTGCCGGCCACATGTTCGCCCCGGCGAAGCGGCGCCCGGCCGCGCGCATCGGATGCGACGGATCGCGTTCCCGCTTCACGAAGAACGCCTCGTTCAGGTCGGGCTTGTCGTTGTCGTTCACATCGGACGTCCACACGGCATACCGGCCCATCGCCATATAGCCGTTGTTGTGCTCGTTCAGTTTCAGCGCGGCCTTCTTTTCCATCGGCAGGTCGTGCAGCCGCCTGGCCTGCTGGAAAATCCCCGCGATGCGGGCGGCGGGAATGCCATGGCCGACGATCACGAAGAAGCCGATATCCGTCAGCGCGTCGCGGATCCGGCGCGCGGTCGCGGCCTCGGCGCCCGGCTTGCCAGCCATGGTGTCGGTCAGGTCGATGATCGGGATGACGTCGGACATGGGCTGCCTCCGCTATTTCATGCCGGTGATCGAGGCTGACAGGGCGCGCGGATCGCGCTTGGGCCAGCGGCCGCAATCCACCTGTGTCAGGAACGCGCCGACCAAGTGGTTGAACTGATCCGGGTCCTCGATGTTGGTGGTGTGGCCGCAGTTGGGCATCACCGACAGCGCCGCCGACGGGCTGGTCTGCTTCATCAGCA
>CAYZKM010000724.1:0-2553 GCA_964478525.1 uncultured Bifidobacterium sp. | reverse complement strand
GACAAGGCCACCGGCAAGGAGCAGCAGATCCGCATCCAGGCCAGCGGCGGCCTGAACGAGGCCGATATCCAGCGCATGGTGAAGGAAGCCGAGGCGAATGCCGAAGCCGACAAGCAGCGCCGTGAATCGGTCGAGGCTCGCAACCATGCCGAGGGGCTGGTGCACCAGGTGGAGAAGAACCTGGCCGAGCACGCCGAGAAGCTGGGCGTGCAGGAGAAGGGTGAGGCCGAGGCCGCCATCGCCGCCGTGAAGTCGGCGCTGGAAGGCACCGATACCGAGGCCGTGAAGTCGGCCACCGATCGGCTGAGCCAGGCGGCG
This sequence comes from uncultured Bifidobacterium sp., assembly GCA_964478525.1. Lineage (GTDB taxonomy): Bacteria > Pseudomonadota > Alphaproteobacteria > Acetobacterales > Acetobacteraceae > Rhodopila. The sequence continues at coordinate 2,235 of CAYZKM010000724.1, read as the reverse complement.
ATGAAGATCGGTGAGGCGATGTACAAGGCCGAGCAGGCGGCGGCCGGCGGGGCTGGCGAGGGTCCGCAGGCCGGGCCGGGCGCAAGGCCGGATGACAAGGTCGTCGACGCCGAGTTCGAGGAAGTCGACGACAAGAACAAGAAGAAGTCAGCCTGACCGCCCGGTCGGACTGATGGCAAGCCAATCGCGCCCGTGCTTCGCTGAAGCCGGGCGCGAACCATGTGTGGTACGCGCGCGGATGACCGGCCGGTGTCCGCGCGCATCGGCGCCTGAGGGTATGTGCTGAGATGGCAAAGCAGGACTATTACGCGACGCTGGGCGTGGCGCGTGAGGCGAGCGCCGACACGCTGAAAAAGGCCTATCGCAAGCTGGCGATGCAGTTCCATCCGGACCGCAATCCCGGCGACGCGGCGGCCGAGGCCAGGTTCAAGGAGGTGAACGAGGCCTACGAGATCCTGAAAGACGAGCAGAAGCGCGCCGCTTATGACCGCTATGGCCATGCCGCGTTCGAGCAGGGTGGCGGACCGGGCGGGTTCAGCGGCGGGTTCGACTTCTCGGCGTCGGGCGATCTGGGTGGCATTTTCGACCAGATGTTCGGGGAGTTCATGGGCCGCGGTGGCGGGCAGCGCCGCACGCGGGGCGGGGCCGATATCCGCCAGGCGGTCGAGATCGACCTGGTCGAGGCGTTCACCGGCACCAAGGCCAGCCTGCGCCTGCCGACTCGCGTGCAGTGCGAGGCGTGCAATGGCACCGGGTCGGAAGACAAGGCCAAGGCGGCGGATACCTGCACGACCTGCCAGGGTGCGGGGAAGGTGCGGGCGCAGCAGGGTTTCTTCCTGATCGAGCGCACCTGCCCGACCTGCGGCGGGCAGGGCCGCGTGATCCGCAATCCGTGCCGCACCTGCCGTGGCGCGGGCACGACCCAGCGCGAGCGGACATTGCAGGTGACGATCCCCGCGGGTGTCGAGGACGGCACGCGCATTCGCCTGCAGGGCGAGGGGGAGGCCGGCGGGGCGGGCGCGCCGAATGGCGATCTGTATGTGCATGTGGCAATACGCCCGCACGAGATCTTCCAGCGCGAGCAGGCGCACATCCTGATGCGCGTGCCCCTGCGCATGAGCCAGGCGGCGCTGGGCGGCGATGTGGAAGTGCCGGTGATCGACGGATCGAAGGCCAAGGTGAAGATCCCGTCCGGCACCCAGACCGGCGATCAGTTCCGGCTGCGCGGCAAGGGATTCTCGGTGCTGCGCAGCTCGCAGCGTGGCGACATGATCATCCAGGTGGTGGTGGAGACGCCGCAGAACCTGACGCCGAAGCAGCGTGAACTGCTGGAGCAGTTCGAGGCGGAGTATACGAAGGACGCCAAGGGTCACCCGGAGAGCGAGGGCTTCTTCGCGAAGGTGAAGGAATTCTTCGAGGGCGGCCGGGGGTAGATTCCCCCGCCGTTACCGTTCCGCCGCGGGATCGGCGCCATCCTCCACCAGCACCACGTGCAGCCGCCGGGGCCCGTGCGCGCCCAGCTCCAGAGACTGCTCGATATCCGCCGACCGTGACGGACCCGTAACCAGCATCACAGTCCGCGGCATCCCGCCCAGCTCGGCCCGCAGCAAATCCCACGCCTCCTCGTACGCCCCCACCAGCCGCGACGTCCGCAGCAGCACGATCTCGGTATCCGCCAGCAGGTTCAGCGTCGTCGGGCGCACCGGCGCGCTGGGCAGCATCAGCGTCCCGGTCTCGGCGATCGCGGCGAACGCGTGCTGCACGCTGACGGCATCCGTCGCCTGCGCCCGACCCTCGCGGATCGACAGCAACGGACGAGACGACCACGGCACCGCCTGCAATTCCGGATGCGGGGCCATTACCAGCGAACTCGGCAGGTTCTGCGCGGCCAGGTAATCCGCCACCGCCGCCGGCACCGCGTCCAGACCGGCCACGCGCGCGACCGACCCGAACTCCTTCTCCACATTGTGTACGAACAGGTCCACCTGCCCGGCGTGCGGCAGGCGCGACCGCGCCGGGATCAGGTGCCGGGGATGCAGTTCCATCCGTCCGCGCAGCATCGCCACCTGGTCGGCCGGCAGGGGACCGCGCTTCAACCCGCGCCGGATGGCGCCCAGGATCGCGTCCTTGCTCATCAGATCCGCCCCGCCCGCTGTTCGCGCGCGTATCGGGCGAAGAACGTATCGCCCTCGGGCGCCGGCAGGTCGCGCCCCTCGGTCCAGCCGCCGGCGAAAG
>CAYZKM010000723.1:0-2553 GCA_964478525.1 uncultured Bifidobacterium sp. | reverse complement strand
CCGTGATCCATCACGATGATGCGGTCGAAGCTTTGCAGCGTCGACAGCCGGTGCGCGATGGCGATCACCGTGCGCCCGGTCATCAGCTTGTCCAGCGCGGCCTGGATCGCCTGTTCCGATTCGGTGTCCAGCGCGCTGGTCGCCTCGTCCAGCAGCAGGATCGGCGCGTCCTTCAGCAGCGCGCGCGCGATCGCCAGCCGCTGGCGCTGCCCACCCGACAGCTTCACGCCACGGTCGCCGACCATGGTGTCGAACCCGTCCGGCAGCGCCTCGATGAAGTCGCGGCAGCGCGCCATCCCGGCCGCGGCCAGCACCTCCTCCTCGGTCGCGTCGGGGCGGGCATAGCGCAGATTCTCCATCACCGTGCGGTGGAACAAGGAAATATCCTGCGGCACGATCGCCATGATCTGGCGCAGGCTGGTCTGCGTCACGTCGCGGATATCCTGCCCGTCGATCATCACCTGCCCGCCGGACACATCGTAGTACCGCTGCAGCAGCGCCAGCACGGTCGACTTGCCGGCCCCCGAATACCCCACCAGCCCCACGCGCTGGCCCGGCTTGATCACCAGGTCGAAGTCGCGCAGCACCGCCGCCCGCCCGGGGTAGGAGAACGTGACATCCCTGAACGTCACCTCCCCCGGACCCGCCGTCAGCGGCTGTGCGTCATCGCGGTCCGGCAATTCGTGGGGCGTCAGCAGCGCGCCGATCGCTTCTTCCAGGCGGGCGACGTGCTGCGTCAGGTCCACCAGGGCTACGGCCAGGTCGCGCGTGCCGTGCAGGATGGTGAACGCCAGCGCGGTCAGCAGCACCAGGTCACCGACGCTCGCCTGGCCCCGCTGCCACAGCACGATGCCCCAGCCGACCACGCCGGCGGTCAGCAGCGCGGTCAGCACGGCATGGATCAGGCGCAGATGCTCCAGGTAGTACAGGCTGCGCCGCCGCTGCCCCATCTCGCGCGCCATCGTCTCGCCGATGCGGGCCTTCTCGCGGAAGGTGGCACCGAAGGCGCGGACCACGCCGAAGTTCGAGATCACGTCCACCAGCTCGCCATCGACGGACGCCGCGGACGTGGCATAGGCGCGATGCAGCCCGGTGCCCCGGCGGGCCAGGCCGAACACGACGATGCCCAGCGTGATGGCACATCCGGTCAGCACCATGGCCAAGGGCGGGTTGACCGAGCCGATGAAGACGATCGCGAACGTCACCGCCACGCAGGGTGGCAGCACGTTCCACGACCCCGTGTTCAGCACCGTGAAGGCGGCGTTCGAGGTCGCCGAGATCCGGCTCGCCAGCGCCCCCGGCAGACGTTCCGCGAAATAGCTCGGCGAATGCCCCGACAGGTGGGAGAACAGGTCGCGCCGGACATCGCCGGTGACGGCGACGAAGGTGCGATGCGCGGCATAGCCGCCGATGCGCCACAGCAGGTTGTCGGCAGCGACCAGGCCACACAGCAGCGCGAATGCGCCCCATACCAGCGGACCACCCGCTTCCTGCCCGCGGGAGACGACGTCGATCAGGTTCTTCATGCCGTATTGCGTCGATACACTGCACGCGACGGCGAACAGGACCGACAGCAATACGGTCAGGTGGCCGATCGGGTGGCGGCGGATATAGTGGAAGATGAACGCCAGCGGCCGCCCGCGCAGGGCGCACAGCTGCGCGGTTGCCGCGGCTGACAGCGGGGACGGGTCGGCGGGAACGACGATGGTATTCGCCATGAAGGCGGGCTCCTGTTCCGGGTATTGCGGCCCGGGCCGCCGGCTTATTCCGGCACGAAAGGCGCCGAGATTTCGCCACATTCAAATTGCATAACCTGATCATCGATAGGCGGTTTCCGGATGTGAAGTCAAGCACAAGAAACGAACCGCCGACGACCTCGAAACCCTAAGTAAACTGGGCCATTATTCATGCGTATTGCGCAAATCTCGCCGTTGTTCGAGGCGGTACCGCCGAAGCTCTATGGCGGCACCGAGCGTGTGGTCTACTCGCTGACCGAGGAGCTGGTGGCGATGGGTCATGATGTGACCCTGTTCGCGAGCGGTGATTCGATCACCTCGGCGACGCTGGCCCCGATGCGCGAACAGGCGCTGCGGCTCGATCCGACGGTGAAGGACTGGGTCGCCACCTATTACCGGATGGTCGAGCTGATCTATCGCCGTAAGGATGAGTTCGACGTCCTGCATTTCCACATCGACTATTTTCCGCTGCAACTGTTCAGCCGCCAGAACGTGCCGTACCTGACGACCATTCACGGCCGCCTGGACGTGCCGGAATTCGTCGAGACCTATGGCACGTTCCGGGAATCGCCGTTCGTGTCGATCTCCAACAGCCAGCGCCGGCCGATCCCGCACCTGAACTGGGTGCGCACCGTGCTGCACGGCATGCCGCCGCATATCCTGACGCCGCAGCCGGTGAAGCAGGAATACGCCGCGTTCCTGGGCCGCATCTCGCCCGAGAAGGGAGCCGACCGCGCGATCGAGATCGCCACCAGGGCGGGGCTGAAGCTGAAGATCGCCGCCAAGGTCGATAACGCCGACAAGGAATATTACGACA
>CAYZKM010000722.1:0-2556 GCA_964478525.1 uncultured Bifidobacterium sp. | reverse complement strand
GCGGGTCCTATGATTCGCTGCTGGCCAAGGTGATCGCCCACAGCCCCACCCCCCGCTTCGCCGACGCCGTGGCCCGCGCCGGCCGCGCGCTGGCGGAGTTCCGGCTGGACGGCGTCGGCACCAACATCCCCTTCCTGCGCGCCATCCTGGCCCATCCCGATTTCCGGTCCGGTACCGTCCATACACGCTGGCTGGACGAGCAGATGGGCGCCCTGGCCGCCGCGTCGGAACAGCAGAAGCCGCGCCATATGGAGCCCGCCGCGCCCGCCCGCACGGATGGCGGGTTCGCCGGGGCGCGCGTCGCCAATGCCCGCGACCCGCTGGCCCTGTTCGCCCATGACGCGCAGGTGAAGGCCGAGCGGCCGGCGGCCGCCACGCCTGAACAGGACGCCGCCCCGGTCGGCCCGGACGGGTCCACCGGCCTGGTCGCGCCCATCCAGGGCACCATCGTCAGCATCGACGTCAAGGCCGACGAGACGGTCCGCCAGGGCCAGCAGGTCGCGGTGGTCGAGGCGATGAAGATGGAGCACGTGATCACCGCACCCCATGCCGGCATCGTCCGCCTGGTCACCATGGCGCCCGGCGACGTGGTGCGGGAAGGCTATCCGCTGGTCTTCGTGCAGGAAGCCGATGTCGGCGGCGACGCCATCGCCGCCGCCGCGGCCATCGACCCCGACCATATCCGCGCCGACCTGGCCGAGGCCCTCGCCCGCCACGCCATGACGCTGGACGAGAACCGCCCCGCCGCCGTCGCCCGCCGGCGCAAGACCGGTTACCGGATGCCGCGGGAGAACATCGACCAGCTGGTCGACCCTGGCTCGTTCAAGGAATACTGGCCGCTGGTCGTCGCCCGCCAGCATCAGCGCCATTCCCTGGAAACCCTGCGCGAAGCCACGCCGGCCGACGGGGTGGTCGCCGGCATGTGCTCGATCAACGGCCACCTGTTCGACGACACGAAGTCCCGCGCCGCCCTGGTGCATTATGACTACACGGTCCTGGCCGGCACCCAGGGCCATCGCAACCATTACAAGCAGGACCGGATGTTCGAGCTGGCGCAGCGCTTCCGCCTGCCGCTGGTCCTGTTCGGCGAGGGCGGCGGCGGGCGGCCCGGCGAGGACTGGATCGGCCCCCGCGTCGCCATCGACACCCATACCTTCACGACCCTGTCGCAGCTGTCCGGCCTGGTGCCAATGATCAGCGTGGTGAACGGGCGGTGCTTCGCCGGCAACACCGCCATGGTCGCCTGCTGCGACGTGATCATCGCCACCGAGGGCTCGACCCTGGCGATGGGCGGGCCCGCCATGATCGAGGGCGGCGGGCTGGGCATCTACACGCCCGAGGAGGTCGGGCCGATGTCGTTCCAGGTGCCCAATGGCGTCGTCGACATCCTGGTCAAGGACGAGGCCGAGGCGGTCGAGACCGTCAGGCGATACCTGTCCTATTTCCAGGGGCCGGTCGCGGGCTGGGAGGCGAACGATCAACGGACCCTGCGCCACGCCATCCCCGAGAACCGGATGCGGCTGTACGACATGCGCCAGATCCTGCACACGCTGGCCGACAAGGGCTCGGTCCTGGAAATCCGGCCCCGCTTCGGCATCGGCATCATCACGGCCTTCATCCGGATCGAGGGCCGGCCGATGGGCGTGATCGCCAACAACCCCCACCACCTGGCCGGCGCCATCGATTCCGACGGGTCCGACAAGGGGGCGCGGTTCATGCAGCTGTGCGACGCCTTCGACATTCCCGTGCTGAACCTGATCGACTGCCCCGGCATCATGGTCGGCCCGGACGTGGAGCGCACCGCCCTGGTCCGCCACTGCACCCGCCTGTTCAACGTGGGCGCCAACATGACCGCCCCGCTGTTCACCGTGGTGGTGCGCAAGGCATACGGGCTGGGCGCGCAGGCCATGCTGGGGGCGGGGTCGCTGGTCGGGTTCTTCTCGGTCGCCTGGCCCACCGCCGAGTTCGCCGGGATGAACATCGAGGGCGCGGTCAAGCTGGGATACCGCAAGGAGCTGATGGCGATCCAGGACCCGGACGCCCGGCTGGCCGAGTTCACCCGCCGCACCACCGAGGCCTATGACCAGGCCAAGGCGGTGAACGCGGTCATGGGCGGGGGGATCGACGATGTCATCGACCCGGCGGACACCCGCGACTGGATCGCCAAAAGCCTGCGCCGCCTGCCCCCGGTACCCGAGCGGAGCGGGAAGAAATACCCCTATATCGACACTTGGTGAGGCAGGGCCTGGTGAGGTGGGCCGTGGCTGCGTGGGCCGTGGCTGGGGCGGGAGGGATCGAACCTCCGAATGACGGAATCAAAATCCGTTGCCTTACCGCTTGGCGACGCCCCATGCGCGGGATGCGGTGATAGGTCGGCGCGCCGCCGACGTAAAGCGGGAACCGGCCGGCGCGGGACCGGCCGGGCGGAATCCTGCCGGCGCGGGACTATGCGGTCAGACGCCCCGCCCCAATGCCCCGCCCCCGCGCCCCCCCCCCGCGCCCCCCCCGGCCCCCCCCCCCCGCCCCCCCCCCCCCCCCCGCCCCCCCGGCCGCGGC
>CAYZKM010000721.1:0-2561 GCA_964478525.1 uncultured Bifidobacterium sp. | reverse complement strand
GACACACACCTCGTACAGAGCCTCCTCCCGAAGCGAGATGCCGCGCACGTCCTTCAGCATGTCCGGATATTTGTCGTGCATCAGCAGCGTCAGGTCGCCGCCGTCATCCAGGATCATGTTCGGCGTCCAGCCGTCCGGGCCGCGCACCGTCTGCTCGATGCACCACCAGAACTCCTCCTCGTTCATGCCCTTCCAGGCGAAGACGGGCACGCCCGCGGCGGCGACACCGGCGGCGGCATGGTCCTGGGTGGAGAAGATGTTGCACGACGACCAGCGCACGGTGGCGCCCAGCGTCGTCAGCGTCTCGATCAGCACGGCGGTCTGGATGGTCATGTGCAGGCAGCCGGCGATGCGCGCGCCCTTCAGCGGCTGGGCCTTGCCGAATTCCTCCCGCAGCGCCATCAGGCCGGGCATCTCATCCTCGGCCATGCTGATTTCCTTCCGGCCCCATTCGGCCAGGGAGAAATCCTTCACCTTGAAATCGGCGTTCGCCATCGTGCGGCTCCTGTTATGGTCGCGGCGTCATATAAAGATATCTGCATATTTGCAAGAATGATCGGCACGCCAGACCCACCCGGCCGCGCGATACGCGCACAGCCAGGTTAACACCCGATTAACAGGATCAATCGCCGCCCTTGTCCGCCCCTTCACCGCTCGGCTTGTCGCGGTGCAGCAGCGGCCACAGCCGCGCCAGGGTCAGCGCCAGCGACGGCAGCGTCAGGCTGTGCGTGATGCCATCGGTGGCGGCCTGGCGGATCGCGACCGCCTCGATCTCGGCCCGCCCGGGCTGCGAGCGGACGGCCACCACGCCCAGGCCCGCCGCCACCACCAGATCGCCCGCCATCAGGGCGGCGGCGGACCAGGCTTCCGACCAGCCCAGCCCGCCGCGCAGGCCGAACCAGGCCGCCAGATGGGCAAACACCAGCCCGGCGGCCAGGAACAGCAGGGCGACCACGCCCGTCAGCGCGCTGCCCAGCAACCGGTGCGTCATCGCACGCAGGCGAAGCGTCTCGGCCTGCGCGGCGACCCGCGCCAGTTGCACGGCACGCATCGGTCAGCGCATCGCCCGGCCGAGCAGCCAGCCGATGCCGACGGCGACGGCGACCGCGATCAGGGGCTGTTCCCGCACCTTCGCCCCGACCGCGTCCGCCTGCGCCCGCACCGAGTCGGACGCGCCGTCCACGATCTTCTCGGCACGGTGCGCGATATCGCTCACCGCCGGCGCGACGCGTTCCCGCATCAGCGTTTCAAGCTGTTCGCGCAGGCGCGCAACTTCGCCCACCAGGTCGTTGGGGGTCGTCTCGACTGTGTCCTTGGCTGCCATGTGGTATGTCCTTTCGTGCTTCCCACGCTGGTCACATGGGGTGTCGCCCCCCGCCAATCCACCCGGTGCCATCATTGGCGGTACTTGTTGGCCCGGTTCCATTCATCGACCCAGGCAGTTTGCAGGCCGATATAGTCCGCCATCTTCGGGAACCACGGCTTCACCGCCTTCACGTCCAGCGCCTCGGGCACCGGCCCGTCGATCAGGGCCGAGAACCCACCGGAATCACGCACGAAAGCCTCCTGCCCCTCCCACGACAGCGACCAGTTCAGGAACAGCCTGGCGGCGTTGGGATTGGTGGCCGATTTGGGGATGCCGGCGCCGTAGGATGTCATGGGTACGCCCTCGGGTGGGATCAGGCATGCAACGGGCGCGCCGTCCTTCTGGCGTGGGATCACGATGTTGGTCTGCTGCGCGCCGACGCGGGTTTCGCCGCGGATGATGGAATCGGTGGCCGGCGCGCCCGACGGGAACAGCACGGTGTCGTTGGCGGCAAGCCGCGCCCAGTAGTCGTCGCCCAGCACCTGCCGCTCGAACAGCACGCGGTTCCAGGTCGGCCCGCCGCCGCCGGCGATCACCTGCGCGATCTGGCGGCCCTGCCATTTCGGATCCGTCAGGTCCCGGAACGATCGCGGCGGGTCCTTCACCAGTTCCGTGTTGTAGGCGATGCACCAGCCCGTGGTGGTGCGCGGCCACAGCTTCGCCGGATCGGTCACGGCGGACGGAGCGTAGTCGGCGGCATTCGGCGGACGATAGTCCTGATACATGTCCAGCATCTGCAGCAGATGGCCGCGGTCGGAGTATTCGATCACATCCGCCGCCAGCTTGCCCGACGCCGCTTCCGACCGGATCCGCGTGATCAGCTGCCCGCCCGGCGCGCGGACCAGGTCCACCTTCACGAAGGGGAACCGCTTGTTGAAGGCGGCGATCCATGTGTGCTCGGTTTCGAGGAAATTGACCGTGTAGAACACGATCTTCCCCTCGGCCCGGGCTTTTTCGACCAGTTCCTGCGATCCGAACGGCGTATCCTGGGCCACGGCCGGCGCGCACAGCACGACAGCCAGGCACCACGCGAGCAGCGCGCGCATCCCCTCTCCTCCCACCCCAATTCCTTGACGCCACCCTAGCGCATGATCACGCTGAGCGGAATCGTGGCAGCGTGTCGATCATGCGATCAGACAATAATACCAGCGGCCCAAACCGCTGACTCACGCGGGCGCCTAGGAATCGGCGTGAA
>CAYZKM010000720.1:0-2562 GCA_964478525.1 uncultured Bifidobacterium sp. | reverse complement strand
TGGAGCGCGCAGGCCGCGACCTTCGTCGTGAACGCGCTGGCCCCGGCGGAAGTGACCAAGGTGGTGCTGGACGAGGAAGCCGGCCGCGTCGAGGTGGTCGTCCCGGACGAGCAGCTGTCGCTGGCGATCGGCCGGCGCGGCCAGAATGTCCGCCTGGCGTCGCAGCTGACGCGGTGGGACATCGACATCCTGACCGAGGCCGAGGAGTCCGAGCGCCGGCAGGAGGAATTCCGCCGCCGGTCCGGCCAGTTCGTCGAAGCGCTGGATGTCGACGACGTGATCGCCGGCCTGCTGGTGACCGAGGGTTTCACGAGCGTCGAGGAGCTGGCGTTCACGCCGGAGGAGGAGGTTGCCGCGATCGAAGGGTTCGACGACAACATCGCCGCCGAACTGATCCGTCGCGCCGAGGCGTTCATCACGCAGCGCGACAACGAGCTGAACGACAAGCGCATCGAGCTGGGCGTGACCGACGATGTCGCCGCGATCGAGGTGTTCACCCCGGCCATGCTGGTGGCGCTGGGCGAGAAGGGTGTGAAGTCGCTGGACGATCTGGGCGACCTGGCGTCAGACGAGCTGATCGAGATCGTCGGTGCCGACAAGATGGACGAGGCGGTTGCCAACGACGTGATCATGGCGGCGCGCGCCCATTGGTTCGACGACGAGGAGGTGGCGGAAGACGCCGCCGGATCGGCGGAACAGGCCGGGCAGGAGACGGGTCACGACTGATATTGCCGGGATCACCGGGGACGATGCCGACGCGGAGCCGGAGACGGGTCCGCTGCGGCGGTGCATTGTCAGCCGTGTCCGCCTGCCCAAGGAGCAGATGTTCCGCTTTGCGGTCGGGCCGGACCGGATGATCGCACCCGACCTCAGCGCAAGGCTGCCCGGCAGGGGAATCTGGTTGAGCGCGTCTGGCGATGTGATAGTGTCCGCCGGCGTGCCAGGGGATGGGTATCGTCGCCTTGTACGTGCGTTCGCCAGAGCGGCTCGCGGTCCGGTTACGGTGCCCCCCAATCTCCCTGATATGCTTGAGGCGGCGCTGCTTCGGCGGATCGGCGACACAGTGGGGCTTGCCCGGCGTGCCGGGCAGACGATCGCCGGGTTTGACAAGGCACGCGAATGGGTGCGCGGCGGACGGGCACGGCTGGTGCTGCAGGCCTCGGACGGCAGTGCGGCGGAGCGGGCGCGGTTCCTGTCCGGTTGTGACCGCGCCGCGGTCATCGTGGTGGACCCGCTGCCGGCGGATGTGCTGGGACGTATATTCGCCCGGGATCATGTCGTGCACGTGGCGGTGACGCCCGGGCGGCTGGCTGAGGCTCTCGCGACCGACGCGGGACGCCTGGCCGGTCTGAAACAGGTTTCGGGCGCGATGGATGGGCGGATGACCGCCCGGATGAACGAAGAAGCGGATGCCAACGGGTAAAGAATGAGCGAAGGCAACGATCAGGACAGCGGCAAGAACCGGCTCTCATTGCGTCCCTCGGGGCGGCTTGAGATCGGGCGGACCGTCGACGCCGGCTCGGTCCGGCAAAGCTTCAGCCACGGACGGTCGAAGGTCGTGCAGGTAGAGGTGCGCAAGAAGCGCGCGCCGGTTCCTGGCACGCCCGCAACGGGTGCTCCGGCACCGACGACCGGCGGCGCGCAGCCGGCACCGGCGCCGCGGGGTCCATCCTCGCCCGGCCGTCCGGCCCCCGGGGCTGGCCGTGCGCTGACCGCCACGGAACTCGCCGCCCGCCAGCGCGCGCTGGTCGAGCAGCAGCGCGAGGCCGCGCGGCGCGAGGCGGAGCGTCGGGAGCAGGAGAAGATCTCGATCCTCTCGGCCGCCGAGGAAGCGCGGCGGCGCGAGGAAGAGGCCCGCAAGGCCGCCGAGGAGGAGGCCAGGCGCCTCGCCGAGGAGCAGGAAGCCGCGCGCATCGCCGCCGAGCAGGAGGCCGAGCACCAGGCGCAGGAAGCCGCGCGTGCCGCGGCCGAGGCTGCCGCACAGCCGCAGGGTGCCGCCACGGCACAGCCGGCGGGCCAGCCGGCCACCGCGCGCGCGCCACAGCCGGCCGCGCCCGTCGCGCGTCCCGCCGCGCCGGCACAGCCGCGTCCGCCAGGCCCCCGTCCGGCCGCCACGCCGGGCACGCAGCCGGCGCCCGCCGCCCCCGGATCGGCCCCCGGATCGGCGACTGAAACGCTGCGCCTGCGCACCGGCCGCGCCGAGGAAGAAGACGAACGTCCCGTCCGCCGGCCCGGTGGCGGCCCGGGTGGCCTGCCACCGCGCAAGCCGCCGGTCGCCGCGCCGAAGAAGGGGGGCGACGATCGCCGCCGCCCCGGCCGCATCGACGTGCTGGCCGCGATCGAGGGTGAAGACGAACGGGTCCGCTCGCTGGCGTCGGTGCGTCGCCAGCGTGAACGCGAACGCCGCCAGGCCGAGCTTGAGCGCCTGCGGTCAGATCAGGTGAAAGTTGTGCGAGACGTTATCCTGCCCGAACAGATCACGGTGCAGGAGCTGGCCAACCGCATGGCCGCCCGCACGCCCGACGTGATCAAGGCCCTGATGAAGCTGGGCGTGATGGCCAC
>CAYZKM010000719.1:0-2580 GCA_964478525.1 uncultured Bifidobacterium sp. | reverse complement strand
CGCCTGCAGGGCGGGCCAGTCGGCGGGCTGGCCGAACAGATCGACACCCACGATCGCCCGCGGCCGCAGCCGGCCCGCGGCGCGCACCGCGGCGATGCGCTGCGACAGATGCGCCGGATCGATCTGGAACGTACGCGGATCGACATCGACGAAGACCGGGGTCGCGCCCAGCACCAGGGGCACCTCGGCGGTGGCGGTATAGGTGAAGGCGGGCAGGAACACGGCATCGCCACGGCCCACCTCCTCGGCCATCAGGGCGATCTGCAGCGCGTCGGTGCCGGAACTGACACCCACACAATGCTTCGCCCCACAGAACCGCGCGAGTTCCTGTTCCAGCTCGGCCACCTCGGGACCCATCACGAACTGGCAATGCGCCAGCACCCGATCCAGCCGCCGGCGCAGATCAGCCGCGATGCGGGCCTGCTGTGCCCGCAGGTCCAGGAACGGCACGGACGGGCGCGGAGACTCGGACATGGGACCTCTCGTCAACGGAAGATTTCACGAACGCGCCTGGGCGGCGGGCTGCTCGCCATTGCGCTCGAACTCGGGGACCAGGCGGGCGAGCATGCCCAGCGCCATCCGCCCCTGCCCCGACCGGCAGGCCGCGGCGATCTCGTCCAGCGCCTTGCCGACGATGGCCGGATCGGCGGTGCGCGGAGTGGCCATCAGCAGGCCCTCGTAGCCGGTCGGCACCGGGGGCTCGGTGCCATGGAACAGTTCTTCGTACAGCTTTTCGCCGGGGCGCAGGCCGGTGAAGCGGATCGCCACATCCTCCTCGGGCCGCAGCCCGGCCAGACGGATCATCTGGCGCGCCAGGTCGACGATCTTCACCGGCTCGCCCATATCCAGCACGAAGATGCCACCGTCGCGCCCGGATGGCAGGTCGGCATCGCCGACGCCCAGCACCGAGGCCTGCAACACCAGGCCCACGGCCTCGCGCACGGTCATGAAATAGCGCTGCATATCCGGATGTGTCACTGTCAGCGGCCCGCCCCTGGCAAGCTGGCGCTGGAACAGCGGCACGACCGATCCGGTGCTGCCCAGCACGTTGCCGAAGCGGACGGTGATGCAGCGCATGCCCCTGTTGTCGGCCCGGGCGGTGATGTCCAGCGCCTGGCAATACATCTCGGCCAGGCGCTTCGAGGCACCCATCACCGATGTCGGGTTCACCGCCTTGTCGGTGGAGATCAGCACCATCGCCAGCGCGCCGACCGCGCGGGCGGCATCGGCCACGTGGCGCGTGCCCACCGCGTTGGTCAGCAGCCCTTCCAGCGGGTTCGCCTCGACGATCGGCACATGCTTCAGCGCGGCGGCGTGGAACACGAGCTCGGGGCGGAAACTGTCGAACACCGAGCGGACACGCGCCTCGTCGCGGATGTCGGTGATCAGGGTCTGGCGCGGCACGTGCGGGTGCGACTCGGCCAGCTCCAGGTCGATCTGCCACAAGGCGTATTCGCCGTTGTCGACCAGGATCAGCATCGACGGCCCGAACGCGGCGACCTGGCGGACCAGTTCGCTGCCGATCGTCCCGCCCGCGCCGGTCACAATCACGCGATGGCCCTGGATCAGCCGCGCCATGCCGTCGCGATCCAGCGGGACCTGGGCGCGGTTCAGCAGGTCCTCGATCGCCACCGGCTTCAGATCGACGCTGGGCCGGTCATCCACCGACGCCGCGTCCAGCGCGGTGGGCCGCGGCGCGCGCCGCACCCGCAGGCCGAACCGGTCCGCCTGCGCCACCACCAGAGCCAGGCGCGGGCCCGACAGGTCGGGGGTGGCGATCACCAGCGTGCCGGGCAGCCGCCCTTCCTCGCGCAGCCGTTCCAGCACGGCGGCGATATCGGCGACCGCGCCCAGGATGCGATAGCCCTGGATGCGCCGCCCGGTATGGCGGGGGCTGGCGGACAGCAGCCCCTCGACCTGGAAGGCCTGGCGGCGATCGCGGGCCATCGCGCGCAGGAACAGATCCGCATCCTCGGTCTCGCCGATCACCAGGACCGAGGCGGCATCGACCTCGATCGCGCGCCCGTTGGTGCGCCCGCGCAGCCAGCGATAGACGACGCGCGGGGTGCCCAGGAACATCAGCAGGGTCAGGGCGTACACCAGCGGAAAGGCGGGGTTGGCCGAGGCGGAGCCCAGGCTCAGCGTGGCCACGGCGAAGACCGCGGCGCCGGCGGCGGCACTGGCGGCCACCGTCATCAGGTCGCCGATGCCGGCGAAGCGCCAGTATTGCTGGGACAGCCGGAACGGCACCCCGGCCGCCAGCAGCGCCAGCGCACCCAGGGGAAGCAGCCACAGCGGATGCGCGACGGGGCCCGCCGGATCGGCGATCCAGCGCGCCACGGGAACCGAGACCGCCGCCAGGATCCCGTCCAGGACGACATTGACGGCGATGCGAATCAACGAGCGTGACGCAACCATGCGCCCGTATAGCCCAGCCCCCGATGGCGTCATACCCCGGGCTTGCCGGCCCGGGTTGTGTGGCCGCCCGGCGGCCCTCGTGCCGTACACCCCGGCGTGAGATCGATACAGGCGAATCGCACAAGGAATTTCCTCTCTTTCTGGACGCGGCTCGACGTGATG
>CAYZKM010000718.1:0-2584 GCA_964478525.1 uncultured Bifidobacterium sp. | reverse complement strand
GCGGATCGTCTTCCGTGATGCCGTCACCAATGTCGATCCGTACTACAACCAGCTGCGCACCGGGCTGGTGATCGCGCACCAGGCCTGGGACTGCCTGATCTATCGCGACCCCGACACGTTCGCGCCGAAGCCGCTGCTGGCCACCGCCTGGAAGATCGTCGACGACACCACGATCGAGTTCACCCTGCGCCAGGGCGTGAAGTTCCATAACGGCGATCCGTTCACCGCCGACGATGTCGTCTACACGTTCAACACCGTCAGCGCGGCGGATTCCAGGGTCTCCACCCCCAGCAACTCCAACTGGATCGAGAAGGCCGAGAAGACCGGCGATTTCTCGGTGCGGGTGAAGCTGCGCAAGGCGACGCCGGCGGCGCTGGAATACCTGGCGATGGTGCTGCCGATCTATCCCAAGGCGTACCGGGAGAAGGTGGGCGCCGAGGGCTATGCCAAGGCACCGGTCGGGGCAGGCCCGTTCAGGATCACCAAGGTCGATGCCGGGCAGGTCGATTTCGAGCGCTTCGCCGATTATTACGCCGACAGCCCCAAGGGCCGCCCGGCGATCGGCAAAATGGTGGTGCGCTTCGTGCCCGACGCGGCGACCGAGATGACCGAGCTGCTGGCCGGGCGGGCCGATTTCATCTGGAACTTCAACGCCGACCAGTTCGACGCGGTGAACCGGATGCCGATGCTGCAGGCGCTGCGCCAGGAATCGATGCGCGTCGGCTTCATGCGGATCGAGAATGCCGCCAACACCCCGGCCAACAAGCCGCTGGCCGATCTGCGCGTCCGCCAGGCGATCTTCCACGCGATCGACCGCGAACAGATCGCCAGGCAGCTGGTGCAGGGCGGATCGCGCGTGCCGCCGGCGCCCTGTTTCCCCACACAGTTCGGCTGCGATGCCGACGTCGCGGTGCAGTACAAGTACGACCCCGCCAAGGCCCGCGCGCTGCTGGCCGAGGCCGGCTATCCGAACGGGTTCGAAACCGAGCTGAACAGCTATGTCCTGCCGCAATGGGGCGCGGCGGTGCAGGGCTTCCTCGGCGCCGTCGGCATCAAGGCGAAGATCAACCAGCTGCAGGTGCAGGCGCTGATCCAGAAATGCCAGATCGTCGGCGAATGCCCCCTGGACATGGGCAGCTGGGGTTCCTACTCGATCAACGACGTCTCGGCCATTCTGCCGGTGTATTTCGGCGGCTCGCCCGAGGATCATGCCCGCAACCCCGAGCTGACCAGGCTGGTCACCGCCGGCAGCTCCACGATGGACCCGGCGGTGCGCAAGACGAACTACACCGCCGCGATCAAGCTGGCGACCGAGCAGGCGTACTGGGTGCCGCTGCATACCTATGTCACGACGTACGGGCTGTCGAAGACGCTGGCGCTGAAGCCCTATGCCGACGAATTGCCGCGCTTCTGGCTGAGCAAGTGGCAGTAGCCGGCCGGCGGGGGGATGCGCCCCGGGTTCATCCCCCCGCCAGCAGATGGCATTCGACCTGCCGAGCGCCGTCGGTCGTGAGATCGGGTGTGTCGACGGCACAGCGCGGCAGCGCGACCGGGCAGCGCGGATGGAACCGGCATCCCGGCGGGATGTTCGACGGATCGGGCATCGCATCGCCCAGGCCGATCTCGGGGATTCCCAGCCCGGGCTCGGGCGTCAGCACCGAGGCCAGCAACGCCTTGGTATAGGGATGGGACGGGGCGCGGAACAGCGCCTCGGAGTCGTTGCGTTCCACGATGCGGCCCAGATACATGACCGCGACGTCCGTCGCGACATGCTGCACCACGGCCAGGTTATGGCTGATGAACAGATACGACAGCCCGAATTCCCGCCGCAGCTCGGCCAGCAGGTTCAGGATCTGCGCCTGCACGGACACATCCAGCGCGCTGGTCGGCTCGTCACACACCACCACGCGCGGGCGCGGCACCAGGGCGCGGGCGATCGCCACGCGCTGGCGCTGACCGCCCGACAGCTGCGCCGGCAGGCGCTCGCCCATCGCCGGATCCAGCCCCACCCGTTCCAGCATCGCATCCACACGCCGGCGGATTTCCCCGCCCGGCACCCCGCCTTGCGCGACCAGCGGCAGGGCGACGATGTCGCGCACCCGCCGGCGCGGGTTCAGCGACGAGAACGGGTCCTGGAACACCGGCTGCACCAGGCGCGCGCGTTCGCGCCGGTCCAGCGCCGCCAGGCGGCGGCCGTCGATCAGCACCTCGCCGGCGGTCGGCGTCAGCAGGCCCAGGATGATGCGGGCCAGCGTGGATTTCCCGCAGCCCGATTCGCCGACGATGCCCAGCACATCGCCGGCACGCAGCGACAGCGACACGCCGTCGACCGCGGCGACATCGCGCGGCTTGCCGAACAGCCCGTCGCGGACGCGGAAGCGCTGGGCGACGTCGCGGACTTCCACCAGCGGAGGGGTCATGCCGCCACGATCTCCGTCGCCTGGCGCTGGCACAGATAGTCGTGCGTCGCGGACACCGCCCGTCGCGGGATGGCGCCGGCACAGTCCGGACCGGCCAGGGCGCAGCGCTGGCGGAAGGCGCAGCCGGCAAAGCCCTTCTCCACCCGCGGCACGATGCCGGCGAT
>CAYZKM010000717.1:0-2586 GCA_964478525.1 uncultured Bifidobacterium sp. | reverse complement strand
TGCTGTCGGAAGGCCGCCTGGTGAACCTGGGCAACGCCACCGGCCACCCCAGCTTTGTCATGAGCGCGAGCTTCACCAACCAGGTGCTGGCGCAGATGGAGCTGTTCAATGCCAAGCCGGGTACCTACGACACCACGCAGGTCTATGTGCTGCCCAAGCATCTGGACGAGAAGGTGGCCGCGCTGCACCTGGCCAAGGTCGGCGCGCGGCTGACGCAGCTGTCGACCAAGCAGGCGGAATACCTGGGTGTTGCCCAGCAGGGTCCGTTCAAGCACGACCTGTACCGCTACTGATCCGGCCTCGCCTGCCCCCGTCATGGCGCGGGGGCAGGCGCACCGGTCGCGCCCGGCGCCATCGGATGTAACAGACGGTCGGCAACGACCTGTCTTTTCAGCAAATTCACGCAGCTGTCATCGTGCTGTGCTGGCGACAGACCCCCCCGGTGCCTATCTGACCGCTCGGCAACAGAGCGGATCTCGCTGATGACCTCCACCGTGAAGACCTTTCCTCATCCGCGTACGCAGGCTGTCCGGCGGGCGCTGCGGGCCGGGGGAGCGGCGGCTGCCGACCTGCTGTTCTTCGAGGCGTGGCGGATGCACGCCGCGCCGCTGCTGGGGGCCACGCTGCGCGCCGGGCAGATCCGGCGTGCCAACCCGAACCTCGCCGCCGAGATCGAAGCCGAGCTGCGGGCGGGCTATAGCCGGCGGGACGGCAATGTGGCGGCGGCGGCGACGATGGTGACCGAGAAGCAGGCGATCGTCAGGAATACCCCGCGAAAGGCCTGAGCCACCTCGGCCTGCACCTCGATCTGGCGGTCCAGCGGCAGCGCGGCCAGGACGGTGGGGCCGCGGCGCACCATCTCGAAGAACAGCGCCGCGGTTTCCGGATGCGTCACGCTCAGGATACCGAACAGCACGGTGCCGGTGGCCGCGGCGCCGAACGCCGATCCCAGCGAGCGTGACAGCTGCGCGGAAGCCGCCGCCGCGCCCAGGTTGCGGTGGCCGGCGACGGCCTGCACCGTCACTTGCGCGGTCAGCATCGCGCTGCCCTGGCATACCCCGCCCAGGGCCAGCGCCCAGGACAGCTGCGCCCGCGTCATCGACGGCGCCCAGATCGCCAGCGCGATCAGCGTCACGGCGGTGATGGACAGGCCCACGGTGGGGAAGATCGCAGTGCGCCCGGTGCGCGAGATCAGCCATCCGGTCAGCACCGAGCCGGAGGCGACCGCGCCGGTCCAGGGGATCAGCAGCAGGCCGGTGCCGGCGGGGGAGGCGCCGGTCACGACCTGCAGATAGATCGGCAGGAAGGTCATCAGCCCGACCAGCGACGCGCCCGAGCAGAACGCCATCACATCGGCCCGCCAGAAGGACGGGATGCGCAGCAGCGGCAGGGCCAGCAGCGGTGACGGCGACCGCTTCTGCTGCCACAGCAGCGCGGCCAGGCCCACCCCCGCCAGCACCAGCAGCAGCCCCAGGCGCGGCAGCATCGCCGGGTCCAGCCGCTGCAGCTGCGAGACCGCCATCAGCAGCGGCACCACGAAGCAGGTCAGCAGCACCATGCCCGGCAGGTCGATATGGGTCTTGCCGCCGGGCTGCCCGCCCTTGGGCAGGCGCAGCACCAGCAGCACCGCCAGCAGGCACAGCGGGGTGTAGCCGAAGAAGACGGATCGCCAGCCCCAGAGCTCGGTCATCAGCCCGCCGACGATGGGCCCGACGGTCGAGCCGGTGACGATGTTGGCCGACAGATAGCCCTGGTAGGCGCCACGCTCCCGCGGCGGGACGTTCTCTCCGATCAGGGCCTGCGCCAGGGTCATCAGCCCGCCGCCGCTCAGGCCCTGCAGCGCGCGCCCGACCAGCAGCCAGCCGAAGCCGGGGGCCAGCGCGGTGGCAAGCGACGCGGCGGCGTACAGCACCAGGGCGATGATCATCAGGCGGCGGCGGCCGAACAGGTCGGCCAGGCGCCCGCAGGCCGGGGCGGCGATGGTGCTGGCGATCAGGTTGACGACCACCACCCAGGACAGGCGCTCCACCTCGCCCAGATCGGCGGCGATGGCGGGCAGGGCGGTGGCCACGACGGTGCCGTCGGCGGCGGCCAGGAAGACCGGCAGGATGATCGGGGGGACGACGGTGCGGAACAGGTTCCTCGGCGCCGGCATCAGCGGGGCGTCGGTCTCGTCGGTCGGCTGGTCGGTCACGGGGCGTCGGCCACCGTTCCGTTCGATCGCGGTGTCATGGCCCGTCCACTCCCGGTTCCGTTGCGCGCCTCTGTCGACCGGGGCGCGGGGCGGCGATTCTGCCCGGAAACGCGGCGCCAGGCGAGCCATGGCAGGCTATCGGTGGGCGCATGGCTGGTGGAGCAGCGCAGCCGGGATGGCAGCAGCGTTGCCGCGTGGGGTGGGCCGTGCGATCACCGCGCCGTGGCGGCGGTCCGTTCAGGGCGGGCCGGCGCTCGCCATCCATCCGGACGAACCCCATGAAGCTTTCTTCCATCCTGGCCGCGCTGGCCTGGCTGACCGCCGCCACCCCTGCCATCGCCGATCCCGTCGCGATCACCGACGCCATCGGGCGCACCGTGACCGTCGAGGTC
>CAYZKM010000716.1:0-2592 GCA_964478525.1 uncultured Bifidobacterium sp. | reverse complement strand
TACGCTGGGCGTGATGAAGCATCTGTCCGGGCTGAAGCTGGACTGCTTCCACGAGTATCTGGACTGGTACACCGGAGGGTTCGAGGGCGCGTTCATCGCGCGCCAGGGCTACTATGCCGCACAACCCGAGAACGCCCGCAAATACCTGACGGAAGCCGAGTGGGACTACTGGTACGGCGGCAAGCCGGCGGCGACCGACATCATGAACCCTTACGGCAAGCTGATGGAGAAGGCCGGCAATGTCCGCGACGGCGGTGCATTCTGGGATCGGCTGGGCAATATCGCGGTCTGGAACTCGGTGATGGACGAGGACCGCTACCTGACCCGCAAGTGGAACGAATTCATCACGTCCTGACCAGGAGTGGACATCATGCAGCTCGGCGTCTTCATCCCCATCGGCAACAATGGCTGGCTGATCTCGACCACATCGCCGCAGTACAAGCCGTCGTTCGATCTGAACAAGACCATCGTGCAGAAGGCCGAGGCGTTCGGCTTCGACTTCGCCCTGTCGATGATCAAGTTCCACGGCTTCGGCGGGCCGTCGCAGTTCTGGGACTACAACCTGGAATCCTTCACGCTGATGTCGGGTCTCGCAGCCGTCACCAGCAAGATCCAGCTGTTCGCCACCTGTGCGGTGCTGACCATGCCGCCGCCGGTCGTGGCGCGCATGGCCGTCACCGCCGACAGCATCTCTCACGGGCGGTTCGGGGTGAACCTGATCACCGGATGGCAGCGGCGTGAATACACGCAGATGGGCATCTGGCCGGGCGCGGACCACTACAACCATCGCTACGAGTATTGCGCCGAATACGTCCAGATCATGCAGGAGCTGTGGAGCACCGGGCGGTCCGACCTGAAGGGCCGGTTTTTCACCATGGACGACTGCCGCTGCCTGCCGATGCCGACTGCGAAGATCCCGATCATCTGCGCCGCGCAGAGCGATGCCGGCACCCGCTTTGCCGCGCAATACGCCGACTACAATTTCTGCGGCAGCGGCGGCATCAACGAACCCACCCGCGTCGGGTCCAGCGTCGCGCGCCTGGTAACCGCCACGCAGGAGACCGGGCGCAAATGCGGCGCGCTGGTGCTGCAGATGATCATCGCCGACGAGACGGACGAGGCGGCGCTGGCGAAGTGGGAACACTACAAGGCGGGTGCCGATGTGGAAGCCCTGGCCTATCGCGACGCGCAGGCGGCCGATGATCCCAACCAGGATCCCTATTCGCAGGCCCACAAGCGCCAGACCCTGGGCATCGACAAGCTGCCCACCAACCAGGGCGTGCTGGTCGGCTCCTACGCCACCGTCGCCCGCCTGCTGGACGAGCTTTCAACGGTGCCCGGCGTCGATGGCGTGATGATGACGTTCGACGACTTCGTCATCGGGATGGAGCAGTTCGGCACCCGCATCATGCCGCTGATGCGCTGCCGCGACACCACGAGGCTGGCCGCATGACCTCGCTGCCCCACACCGCCGGGGCGCTCGGCCGTCCGTGGCCCGCCTTGCGCTGGCCGCGTCTGCGCCTGGCGCCCTGGGTGGTGTCCTGGCTGCAGGTCAGCCCGCTCGCCATCATCCTGTTCGTGCTGTTCGCCCTGCCGACATCGCTGTTCGCGGTCGTCAGCTTCTTCGACTATGACCGGACCGGCATCTACCCGGCGTTCATGCTGGACAACTACCAGGACCTGATCCATTCGCCGGCGACGATCCGCGTCTATCTCAGTTCCTTGAAGTTCGCCTTCATCGTCTGGGCAGTGACGCTGTTCGTCGGTTTCAACGTCGCCTGGTTCCTGGTCTTCCATATCCGCAGCACCACCATCCGCATGGTGCTGTTCCTGCTGTGCGCCATCCCGTTCTGGACGTCGGGGATCATCCGCACCATCGCCTGGATCCCCTTCCTGGGCCGCAACGGCGCGTTCAACCAGATGCTGATCGAGCTGCGCTTCACCGAACGCCCGCTGGAATTCCTGCTGTTCTCGGACTTCTCGGTCATCATCAGCTACGTCAACCTGTTCACCTTGCTGATGGTGGGGCCCATCGCCAATGCCATGGCCAAGATCGACCCTGCCTTGCTGGAGGCCGCGCGCGACGCCGGGGCAAGCCGCTGGCGCACCATGGCCGATGTCGTCATCCCGCTGTCCAAGACCGGCATCGCACTGGGCTCGATCCTGGTGTTCACGCAGGTGATGGGCGATTTCTTCGTCGTGAAGGCCATGAGCGGCGGGCAGAGCGCGTCCATCGTCTCGGCCCTGTCGACCGAAATCCAGGCCATGCAGTACCCGCCGGCGGCGGCCAATGCGATGGTGCTGGTGATCTTCACCGGGATCATGGTCGCCGGGATGATGAAGATCGTCGATGTCCGCAAGGAACTGGTGAAGTAGATGGTCGGCGGTCAGGCAACCCGTGGCGTCGGGGGCAGCGACAGGCGCCCCTGGACCTTTTATGCGCTGGGCGCGCTGTTCATCCTGTACATGCTGTTCCTGTACGGGCCGATGGGCGTCATCTATGTCCTGTCCTTCCAGGGCGAGAATGGCGGTGTCACCTTTCCGATGACCGGGTTCTCGGTGGTTTGGTTCACCGACATCTTCAAGCCCGGG
>CAYZKM010000715.1:0-2604 GCA_964478525.1 uncultured Bifidobacterium sp. | reverse complement strand
GTGCCGCTGCCCTTCGTGCACATGGAAGCGCCGATGTATCTGCGTGGCCTGGCCAGGAAGGGACCGACGCTGCGGGAAGCCGTGCTGATGCACGCGGTCGCGCGCCTGGTCCTGCACCCGCTGGTGACCAACATCCAGACATCCTGGGTGAAGATGGGGCCGGAAGGCGCGGCGATGTGCCTGAACGCCGGCGCCAACGACATGGGCGGGACGCTGATGAACGAAAGCATCTCTCGCGCCGCCGGCACGCAGCACGGGCAGGAATTCCCGCCCGAGGAGATGGAACGTCTGATCGGCGGCATCGGTCGCGTCGCCGTGCAGCGCGGCACCGCCTATGGCGGGGTTTCCAACGAACGGCGCGCAACCTCGTTCAACGCGCCGGAACTCGCCCCCGTGATCCAGACGCCACCGCGCAAGGTGGCGGCTGAATAGATCCCGCAACCGGAAGGAAGGAGTCCAAGCCATGTCCGACAAGCCGAAGGGCCGCATCCGCCACGTGGCCATGAGCGTCGCCGATCCCTGGGAGACCGCCGCGTTCTACAAGGACTCGCTGGGGCTGGAGGAAGTGGCCGAACTGGATGGCCCGCTGGCCGAGGGCGTGTTCCTGACCGACGGCGTGGTGAACCTGGCGCTGCTGCATTTCAAGTCGGACGAGGCGGCACAGGGCACCGGCAAGGATTTCGTCGGCCTGCACCATATCGGCTTCTGGGTCGATGACGTGATCAAGACCGGCGCGGACGTGCGTGCCGCCGGGGCGAAGTGGATCATGGGCGATCCGAACAATCCCGATGGATACGAGATCAAGTACACGGACCTGTCGGGCACGATCTTCGATCTGGCCGCACATGGCTGGGCCGGTTCACAGAAGGCGCCGGGCGAACCCGGGAACGAGGTTCACATGAACCCGCACCGCCGCCTGGCCAAGTTCGACGCCCGCCGCGAGGCGGCGCGGAAGGCGCTGGAAGCCCGCAAGGCGCAGGTCGCGGAAACCGTCTGAACCATCCTGTCGTGGCGGCGACGCGGCCGCCACGACAGGGCTCAGGCCGCCTTCGGCTCCGCCTCGGGCTCGCTCTTGCGCACCCGCACGCGCCTGATCCGGCGCGCGTCGGCCTCAAGAATGCGGAACTCGATGCCCGCGGAATGGCTGATGACCTCCCCGCGGGCGGGCACACGCCCGGCCAGCGTGAACACCAGCCCGCCGACCGTGTCGATATCGGCTTCGCGCTCGTCGTCGCTCAGGATCGAGCCCATCCGCTGCTCGAACGCCTGCACCGACAGGCGGGCATCCACATCCAGCGTCCCGTCCGGACGTTCCGTCACCTTCGGTGCCTCGACATCGTCATGCTCGTCCGAGATGTCGCCGGTGATGGTCTCGACCAGGTCCTCGATCGTCACCAGGCCGTCGATGCCCCCGTACTCGTCGACCACCAGGGCCATGTGCATGCGCTGCTGGCGCATCTGCAGCAGCAGGTCCAGCACCGGCATCTGCGGGGCCACCAGCAGCGGGCGGCGCAGGATCCGTTCCAGCGAGAACGTTTCCGGCCGTCCGACATAGGCGAAGACGTCCTTGATGTGGACCATGCCCAGCAGCTCGTCCAGCTGATCGCGATAGACCGGCAGGCGGGAATGTCCGTCATCGCGAATCTGCTCGATCGCCTGCGCCAGCGTGACATCGGACCGCATCGCGACGATGTCGGCCCGCGGGATCATCACGTCGTCGGCGGTGGTCTCGCGCAGGCGCAGCACGTTGGCGATCAGCGCGCGTTCATGCCGGTCCAGCTCCGGCTGCTGGCCGGGGGTCTGCTTCTCCTCGGCTTCCTGCACCAGCCCGGCGATCGAATCGCGCAGCGAGTGCTCGACCGGCCGCCGCCCCAGCAATTGCCGCACGCGTCCGATCAGGTTCGCTCTCCCCGCGCTCATGCGCGTTTCCAGGGGTTGGGGACGCCGATGCCGCGCAGGATGCGGGCCTCGGCCATTTCCATCTCTCGCGCGTCCCCGGGGTGCAGGTGATCCATGCCCCGCAGATGCAGGGCGCCATGCACGACCAGGTGCGCCAGGTGGTGCGCCGGACGGCGGGATTGCGCCGTCGCCTCGCGCAGCACGACACCCAGCGCCAGGATCAGCTCGGGCTCGGGGTGTTCATAGGTCAGCACGTTGGTGGGCTTGTTGCGGCCGCGATGCCTGGCGTTCAGGCCGCGCACCAAGTGATCCGTGGCCAGCACCACGCTGGCGCGCACGCCCGCGGCACGCGCCGCGCGCTCGGCGATCGCCTGCGCCCCGGGAACGAACCGGCGCCAGGCCGGGTCCGCGACAGCGCGCGTCACGGTGCGCGAGGTCGGCGCAATCAACCTAGCGCAAGGCGTCTGCAACCAGGCTCCGCCGCCGGGCCTCTTTGAGGCGGCCGCACGGGCGATGGAAGCCGGCCACAACCGTTACACCGACCCGCGGGGGCTGGCGTCGCTGAGGAGAGCTCTGGCCGAAAAAGCATATTCTGAACAGGGCCTCCAATACGATCCAGATCACAACGTCTTCGCCACCCAAGGAGCTACTGGCGCGTTCGAGGCCGTGTGTGGCGTTCTCCTCAACCCTGGCGACAAGGTCGCC
>CAYZKM010000714.1:0-2605 GCA_964478525.1 uncultured Bifidobacterium sp. | reverse complement strand
GCTGCAGGGCGACGTGTTCTCGATGGACCAGATCGAGAGCTACATCGAGCTGAAATGGAGCGAGGTCTACCGCTTCGAACACACCCCGCATCCGGTGGAGTTCGAGATGTACTACTCGGTCTGATCCGCTCGGATCAGGTCGCAGGAAACAGCCGGGTCACCAGACCCGGCTGTTTTCACGAACGGCTCAGCAATTATCCCGGCACCAGGCCGCCACCTGGGCATGCGTGGCGAACCAGCATCCGCCCTTCGCCTTCATGTGCCGGATCAGCCGTTCCAGCAGCGGCAGCCGTGACCGGTGCCCGATGAAATGCGGATGCATCGTCAGCAGGAACAGCCCGCCTTCGTCCCACGCGCCGTCGAACTCGGCGGTGAAGATCTCCTCGACCGCCGAGGGCGGCGTATACGGGCGCAGCGCCGAGAAGCGCAGGAAGTTGAAATACACCGCGTCATCACGGATCCATTCCGGCGGCAGCTCGATGATCCCGGTCGGCTCGCCCTGTTCCAGCAGCTCGTACGGGTCGTCGTCGGCCATCAGCGAGCTGTCGTACAGCAGCCCCATCTCGCGTATGATATCCAGCGTGTTGACCGAGAAATCCCAGCTCGCGGTCCGCATCCCCACCGGGTCCCGCCCCGACACCCTGGCCAGCACATCCCGCGCCCGCAACGTCAGGTCGCGTTCGGCCTCCCGCGGCAGCGTCGTGTTCGCCTCGTGGATCCAGGAATGGATGCCGATCTCGTGCCCGTCGCCGGCCACCGCGCGCACCTCCTCGGGGTGCAGCAGCGCCGAGACCGCGGGATAGAAGAACGACGCCGGGATCGATTCCCGTTCAAGCAGGCTGCGGATGCGCGGCGTCGCCTGCCGGGCGCCATACTGGCCCTGGCTGATGCGCATCGGGCTTGGGTCATTGTCGCGCAGCGGGATCGTTTCATGATCCGCATCGAAGCTCAGCGCCACCGCGCAGCGCGCCCCGTCCGGCCAGGATTTCGGTGCCATGCTGCGTCCCGCCCGGGCCCACCCGACATGGCGCCGCCAGGTCTCCTCGGGCCACTGCCAGGGTTCCAGGGGTTTCTGATCGCTCATTCGGGGTTCCCTCCGCAGGTTCGGGACGCCATGCTGCGCCCGATCACCCCGATAGGGAAAGAGCCCCGCCATGCCCGGAACCGACCCCGCCCTGCTGACCGCCGAGGAGATGCTGGCCCTGTTCGCCAGCCGCCGGCTGAGCCCGGTCGAGGTGCTGCAAGCGGTGACCGAGCGTGTCGCCCGGCTGAACCCGCTGCTGAACGCCTTCGCCGTGCTGAACCCGCGCGCCCTGGACGCGGCCGCCGACAGCGCCAGCCGCTGGCGCGCCGGCCGCCCGGTCGGGCCGCTGGACGGCGTGCCGGTCACGGTGAAGGACCTGGTCGACCTGGCCGGCTTCCCCACCCGCCGCGGCAGCCGCACCACCGATCCCGCCCCGGTGCCCGACGACGCGCCCATGGTGATGGGCCTGAAGGCCGCCGGGGCGGTGGTGCTGGGCAAGACCACGACCACCGAGTTCGGCTGGAAATCGCCCGGCGACTGCCCGCTGCACGGCATCACCCGCAACCCCTGGAACCCGGCCCATACCACCGGCGGATCGTCATCCGGCGCCGGTGCCGCCGGCGCGGCGGGGTTCGGACCGCTGCATATCGGCACCGATGCCGGCGGGTCGGTCCGCATCCCCGCCGCCTGGTGCGGCCTGGTCGGGCTCAAGCCGACCTACGGGCGCATTCCGCAATGGCCGTCCTCGGCCTTCGCCTCCGTCTCGTGCGCCGGGCCCATGACACGCACGGTGCGCGACGCGGCGCTGATGTTCTCGGCCATGGCGCGCTATGACATCCGCGACCCGTTCTGCATGCCCGATGACGGGCGGGACTGGCGCGACGGGATCGAGGCCGGCGTCGCCGGGCTGACGGTCGGCGTGCTGCGCCGGCCCGGCTTCGATGCCCCGGTCGACGCCGACGGCATCGCCGCGGTGGAGCGCACCGCCGCGCTGCTGGCACAGGCCGGCGCGATGGTCGAGGACGCCGTGGCCGACCTGCCCGACACCTCGGCGGTGTTCAGCCGCGTCTGGGGCGCGGCCCTGGCCCGCGTGGCCGCCGCCACGCCCGAACAGCTGCGCGGCCACCTGGACCCCGGCATCCTGGAGGTGGCGCGGGCGCTGGGCGGGATGTCCGCCGTCGAGTTCATGGAAGCCGAGGCCACGCGTGCCGCCGCCGCCCATGCCATGGCGCGCCTGACCCAGCGCTTCGATCTGCTGGTGTGCCCCACCGTGCCCGCCGGCCCGCCGCTGGCGGATGCACCCACCACCGACCCGGTGCGGGCGCTGTGGACCGCCTGGGCGCCCTGGACGTTCACCTTCAACATCAGCCGCCAGCCGGCCATTACCATCCCCGTCGGGCTGCGCGCGGACGGGCTGCCGAACTCCGTGCAGATCGCCGGGGCGCAGTTCCGCGACGACCTGGTGCTGCGCGCCGCCCGCCTGATCGAGCAGGCGGACCCGTTCCCGGTCTGCGACATCGCCTAGCCGCGCTTTCCGGCTGACCGTAACCGGTCAGCGCGCGCTAGCTCATTGTTTGATCG
>CAYZKM010000713.1:0-2614 GCA_964478525.1 uncultured Bifidobacterium sp. | reverse complement strand
ATCTCCGCACCGTACGCCGCTCCATCCTGCTCACGTTGTCGCTGCTGTCCGCGTGCGCCGCGTCCGACCCGTCATCGTCGTCCGGTGGACGATCCGGCCGCTATGCCCCCACCGGGGCGTTCGGGAACTTCCTCGCCGGCCGCTACGCCCTGTCGAACGCCGATGCCGACACCGCGGCCACCGACCTGCTGTCGGCGCTGGCCATCAGCCCGCGCAACCCGGAAGTCATCCAGCAGGCCTTCATCGCCAGCATCATCGCCGGCCGCCCGGAAGCCGAGGCGCTGGCCCGCCAGCTACCGCCCGACACCCTGCTCGCGCAACTCGTGCTCGGCGATGCCGACGCCAAGGCCGGGCGCTGGAAACAGGCCGAGCAGCGGTTCCGCGCGCTGCCGCGGCAGGGGCCGACGCAGATCCTGCAGCCGCTGCTGATCGCCTGGGTGCAGCAGGGCGACGGGCGCACCGACGACGCGCTCGCCACGCTGAAGCCGTTCACTGAAACCCAGCGCTTCCGCGGCCTGTTCACCCTGCACTCGGCCATGATCGCCGACGTCGCCGGGCGCAAGCAGGACGCGGCCCGCTTCTATCAGTCGGCCCGGGCCGAGATGCCCGATGTCAACATCCGCGTCGCCGAGATCCTGGCAAGCTGGCACGCCCGCAACGGCCAGCCGGTGGAAGCCCAGCGGACGCTGACCGAGGTGTCGAACTACTCGCTCGACGCCTCGATCGTGCTGCCCGGGCTGATCGCCAATTCCTCCCGCCGCGCCGTGACCCAGGCCACCGACGGCCTGGCCGAGGCCTATCTGGCGTTCGGCTCGGCCCTGCGGGCGCAGAACGCCAACGACCTGGCGCTGATGATCCTGCGCCTGGCGCTGGATTTGCGCCCGGACCTGACCTCGGCCCGCCTGGTCTTCGCCGAGATCCAGGTCGCCCAGCAACAGCCGCGTGCCGCCCTGCGCGCCCTGTCGGGCCTGTCCGATCGCGATCCGCTGGCCGGCATGGTCCGCCTGCGCCGCGCCGGGCTGAACGAACGCCTGGGCCGCACCGACGATGCGATCCGCGACCTGCGGGAGATCGCGCGGGATTTCCCCAACAGCCCGGTCGCCGACCTGCAGCTGGGCGATATCTACCGGTCCAAGCAGCGCTACGCGGACGCCATCTCGTCGTATGACCGGGCGATCGCGCGGGTGTCTCACCCGGTCCCCACCGATTGGGTGGTCTATTACCATCGCGGCATCGCGCTGGATCGCAGCGGCCAGTGGCAGCGCGCCGAGGACGATTTCCAGCACGCGCTGCGCCTGTCGCCCGACCAGCCGCTGGTGCTGAATTACCTGGGTTATTCCTGGGCCGAGCGGGAGCAGAACCTGCCGCGGGCGCTGGAGATGATCGAGAAGGCGATGCAGCGCCGGCCCAATGACGGGGCCATCACCGACAGCATGGGCTGGGTGCTGTTCCGCATGGGCAAGACCGCCGACGCGGTCCGGCTGCTGGAACGCGCGGTCGAGCTGGAACCCGACGATTCGACCATCAACGGGCATCTGGGCGATGTCTACTGGGCGGTCGGGCGGAAGATCGAGGCGCAGTACCAGTGGCGCCGCGCGCTGACGCTGAACCCCCTGCCTGATGATGTGGCGAAGCTGGAGGCCAAGCTGAAGCCGGGCTATGGCGGCCCGCTGGTCAGCGGCCAATAGGCGGCGGGGCGACGACGACCGTCCATGGCTGACGCCCTGACCGAATTCGCGCCCGCCAAGGTCAACCTGTTCCTGCATGTCACCGGCCGCCGCGCGGACGGCTATCACCTGGTCGACAGCCTGGCGGTATTCGCCGGCATCGGCGACACGCTGCGCGCCGAACCGGCCGATGCGCTGACCCTGGCGCTGGACGGCCCGTTCGGTGGCGTGCTGGCCGCCGAACCCGACAACCTGGTCCTGCGGGCGGCGCGCGCCCTGGCCGCCGAGACCGGTGTGGCCGCCGGCGCGCGCCTGACCCTGACCAAGGCCTTGCCGGTCGCGTCCGGCATCGGCGGCGGGTCGGCGGATGCGGCGGCGGCGCTGCGGGTGCTGTGCCGGCTATGGGCGGTCTCGCCCCAGGAAGCCACTCTGCACCGCCTGGCCACCCGCCTCGGCGCCGATGTGCCGGTCTGCCTGGCCAGCCGGCCCGCCCGGATGGGTGGCATCGGGGACGTCCTGGCCCCCGCCCCGGCGATGCCGCCCTGCGGGCTGCTGCTGGTCAATCCCGGTGTCGCGGTCGCCACGCCCGATGTGTTCCGGGCGCGGACGGGCGGGTTCTCGGCGCCGGCGGTGCTGCCCGCCGCCTGGGCCGACGCGGCGGACATGGCGCGCACCCTGGCCGGGCTGGGCAACGATCTGCAGGCCCCGGCGGTGTCGCTGCAGGGGGTGATCGCCGAGGTCCTGGCGGCGATCGCGGCGCTGGACGGATGCCTGCTGTCGCGCATGAGCGGATCGGGCGCCACCTGCCTGGGGCTGTTCGCCTCGGCCGATGCGGCGGCGCGGGCGGGGGCGGCGCTGGGCGGCCGCCCGTGGTGGCGCTGGGGTGGGGCGCTGGGGCGGGGCATTGGGGCGGGGCGTCTGACCGCATAGTCCCGCGCCGGCAGGAT
>CAYZKM010000712.1:0-2616 GCA_964478525.1 uncultured Bifidobacterium sp. | reverse complement strand
TCAAGAACAACAAAAACAACGAAGCCTTCATCGACCGCATCTACGTCATCAAGGTACCGTACTGCCTGCGCGTGACCGAAGAGCAGAAGATCTACGACAAGCTGGTCAGCCGGTCCGAGCTTGGCGAGGCGCCCTGTGCGCCGGCGACGCTGGAGATGCTGGCGCGGTTTTCCGTGCTGACACGTCTGAAGCGGCACGAGAACTCGACCCTGTACGCGAAGATGCGTGTCTATGACGGCGAAAGCCTGAAGGAGACCGATCCGCGTGCCCGCAGCCTGCAGGAGTACAAGGACGCCGCGGGTGTCGAGGAAGGGATGGATGGCGCGTCGACCCGCTTTGCCTTCAAGGTGCTGGCGGCGACGTTCAACCATGACACCACCGAGGTTGCCGCCGACCCCGTGCACCTGATGTATGTGCTGGAACAGTCGATCCGGCGCGAGCAGATGCAGCCGGACACCGAGAAGCGGTTCCTGGAATTCATCAAGGCCGAGCTTGCGCCGCGCTATGCGGAGTTCATCGGCAACGAGATTCAGAAGGCGTATCTGGAATCCTACCACGATTACGGCCAGAACCTGTTCGACCGCTATGTCGCCTATGCCGATGCCTGGATCGAGGACATCGACTTCAAGGACCCCGACACCGGGCAGTTGCTGAATCGCGAATCGCTCAACCAGGAACTGACCAAGGTCGAGAAGCCGGCGGGCATCGCTAATCCCAAGGATTTCCGTAACGAAGTCGTGAAATTCAGTCTGCGGGCCCGTGCGAACAACAACGGCAAGAACCCGTCCTGGACCAGCTACGAGAAGATCCGCGAAGTGATCGAGCGGCGGATGTTCAGCCAGGTCGAGGAACTGCTGCCGGTGATCAGCTTCGGCTCGAAAAAGGACAGCGAGACCGAGAAGAAGCACGGCGATTTCGTCGAGCGTATGGCCGCCCGGGGCTACACCTAACGGCAGGTCAGGCGTCTTGTCGAATGGTACATGCGGGTGAAGCAGGCGGGCTGATCACCCCCTGCCAATCCGTCGAAAGGCGTAACCAGCAACATGCACATCGTTGACCGCCGTCTGAATCCAGGGGGTAAGAACCTCTCCAACCGGCAGCGTTTCCTGCGACGAGCCAAGGCGCAAATCAGGAAGGCGGTGCATGAAAGCTCCGCCAATCGCAGCATCAAGGACGCCGACGAAGGCGGGGAGGTCGTGCTGCCCGCGCAGGGTGTGCACGAACCGTCCCTGCATCGCAGCCCCAGCGGAGGGCTGCGCGAGCATCTGCTGCCCGGCAACAAGGAATATGTTGCCGGTGATACCATCCCGCGGCCGCAGGGTGGCGGTGGTGGCGGCGGGTCCGAGGGCAGTCCGGACGGGGAAGGGGAGGATGATTTCCGCTTCGCCCTGTCGCGCGACGAATTTGTCGATTTGTTCCTGGAAGACCTGGAGCTGCCTGACCTCGCCAAGCGCCGGGTCGCCACCACGGAAATCGTGACATTCCACCGTGCCGGATATTCGGTCACCGGCTCGCCGGCGAATCTCGCGCTGATGCGTACGGTGCGGAACAGCCTGTCGCGCCGCATCGCGCTGAAGCGTCCGAAGGCCGAGGAGATGGAGCGTCTGCGTGCAGAAATCGCCGCCCTGTCGAGCGACGATGCGCAGCAGGACCGCCGGCGGGAGCTTGAGGAGGAGCTGGCCCGCAAGCAGCGCCGCGTCGGGTTGATCCCCTACATCGATCCGCTGGACGTGCGCTACAAGCGCTTCGACCCGCATCCGAAGCCGGTGGCGCAGGCGGTGATGTTCTGCCTGATGGACGTGTCCGGTTCGATGACCGAGCACATGAAGGACCTGGCCAAGCGCTTCTATATCCTGCTGTACATCTTCCTGAAGCGCCGGTACAAGAACGTCGAGGTCGTGTTCATCCGCCACACCCACCAGGCATCCGAGGTGGACGAGGACACATTCTTCCACAGCCCGGAAACCGGCGGCACCGTCGTGTCGACGGCGCTGGAGGAGATGCAGCGCGTCGTCGACGAACGCTATCCGCCGGATGCGTGGAACATCTATGCCGCGCAGGCGTCCGACGGCGACAACACGGCCAGCGACAACGAACGCACGGCGTCGCTGCTGAACAACGTCATCCTGCCGGTATGCCAGTACTATGCCTATCTGGAAGTCGGTCGTGATTCCGAACATTTCCCGCCGGGCTTCATCCGCCGCGACAGCGATTTGTGGCAGACCTATGCCGCCATCGTGAAGGCGGGCGCGCCGCTGGCGATGCGCAAGGTCGGGCACCGGCGCGACATATACCCCGTGTTTCGCGACCTGTTCGCGAAGAAGCAGGGATCGGAGGCCGTTACGGCATGAGCGCGACACTGCGGGCCGAGCGCCCATTGTTTGAAGGTGCTGACTGGGAATTTTCAACGATCCAGCGCTGCAATGAGGCGATCGAGGACATCGCCCTCAACGAGATGGGCCTGTCGGTCTATCCGAACCAGATCGAGGTCATCAGCGCCGAACAGATGCTGGATGCGTATTCGTCGATCGGCATGCCGCTGTTTTACAAGCACTGGTCCTTCGGCAAGCATTTCATGCGCAACGAAGGCATGTACCGTGCCGGCATGCAGGGTCT
>CAYZKM010000711.1:0-2618 GCA_964478525.1 uncultured Bifidobacterium sp. | reverse complement strand
ATTCCGCCCGTCGCACATCCATATGCTGATCGGCGGCGAGGGGCACCGGGAGCTGGTGACGGCGCTGTATTTCGGCGACGACGACCATATCGATTCGGACACGGTGTTCGGCGTGTCGGGATCGCTGGTGGTGCGGGCGGCCGAGGACCCGGCATGCCCGATCCCGGGGCTGCGGGCGGTGCGCTATGATTTCCGCCTGGGCAAAGCCAGCAGCCTGAGCCAGGCTGGCGGTAATGGCGGCGGGCGGGTCGGCGCCGATCCGGCCAGCCTGACGGCGCACTGACGGGCCGCCCTCGCCAGGCCGCCCCCAACCACGCTGTCCCTGGGCCGGTCGCTATGCCAGGTCGATCGAAAACCGCGTCAGGTCCACCAGGGCGCAATGCTGCAGTGCGCCCTCGGCGGTGGCGCGCAGCACCACGCGGGGGGCTGCGCCGGCGTCCAGGGCTTCCTGCCAGCGTGGCGCGCACAGGCACCAGCGGTCGCCCGGCTTCAGCCCGGCGAACCCGAACTCGGGGCGCGGGGTCGACAGGTCGTTGCCGGCATCGCGGCTGAA
The DNA here is from genome assembly GCA_964478525.1 of uncultured Bifidobacterium sp. Taxonomy (GTDB): domain Bacteria; phylum Pseudomonadota; class Alphaproteobacteria; order Acetobacterales; family Acetobacteraceae; genus Rhodopila. Next base: position 2,065 of record CAYZKM010000711.1, on the reverse strand, counting down.
CGCCAGGAATTCGGCGGTCATCACGGCGCACACCGTATGGCTGCCGACATCCTCGGCGCTGGTGTCGCAGCAGCCGTTGCGGAAGAAACCGGTCAGCGGGTCCGCCGAACACAGCTCCAGCGGCCCGCCGAGAACGTTCCTGGAGGGGCGGCGGCCCGGGCGCCGCCCGGTTTCATCGAATGGCATGCGCGATACTCCCGCTCAGTCCCGCTGCTCGAAATCCGTCGGGCGCAGCAGGCGGGCCAGCCGGTCCAGCACGGCGTTGGCCAGGCCCGGCTCGGGTCCGGTGAAGAACCCCCGTGCCACGTCGAGATATTCGTTGATCACGACCCGCGCCGGCGGCCCGTCGGCCATCGCGAGTTCGGCCCCGCCGGCGCGCAGCAGCGCGCGCAGCACCGGGTCGAGGCGTGCCAGCGGCCATTCCGCGGGCAGTGCCTCGGCCGTCATGCGGTCGATCGTGTCCTGCTGGCGCACCGCGGCGCGGACGATACGGCCGAACAGCGGCACCTCGGCGTCGGGGATGCGGCCATCCTCGAACCCGTCGGTGCCGGGCAGCTCGCCCAGCCGGTGGCGGACGAACTGGTCGATCACCGTCTCGGCGCTGTCGCCGGCCTGCTCGCTCTGGAACAGGGCCTGCACCGCGGCGACGCGCGATGCGGTGCGGGTGCGCGTTTTCGGGGGCCTGGTCATGACCGGCGGATCGGGCCGCGGCCGGTCATCACGCCGCGCCGAGATGGCGGGCGGCGTCGATCTGCAGCAGCGCGGCGGCGGCGGCCTCGGCGCCCTTGTTGTGGCCATCCTGGCCGGACCGGGCCTCGGCCTGCGCGATGGTGTCGCAGGTCAGCAGGCCGGTGCCCATGGCCAGGCCGAACTGCAGCGACACGGTCATCATGCCGTCCATGGTGGATTTGCAGATGAAGTCGTAATGGTCGGTTTCGCCGCGGATGATGCAGCCCAGCGCGACGTAGCCGTCATAGCGGCGGTTGCCGCGCATCGCCAGGCGGATGACCTGCGGCAGCTCGTAGGCGCCGGCCACGTCCAGGATCTCCAGCGTGCCGCCGGCTTCCTGGATGATCCGTTCGGCGCCGGCGGTCAGCCCGTCGATCACCTTGCGGTAATAGGGCGCCCGCACGACCAGCAGGTGCGGCGCCGATCCCCGGACCTTGGGGGCGGACGGCAGTTCGGCGTCCTGTGTGCTCATACCTCGTAGCCTCCGCCAACGACATCGGGAATCGGGCGCTGTTCCACGATGTTCAGCCCATAGCCTTCCAGACCGATCACAGTACGGCGGCGGTTGGTCAACAGCACCATGTCCTTCACGCCCAGATCCAGCAGGATCTGCGCGCCGATGCCATAGTCGCGCAGCTCTTTCTGCGGCCGAGCGCTGATCGACAGCTTGCGCACGCGTTCGGCCAGGGCGGTCTTGCGGTGTTCGCGGATCAGCACGACCACGCCGCGGCCTTCCTTGGCGATCATGTGCATCGCGTTGTGGATCGCGATCCAGTGCGGCGAGGCGGTCATGTCGTCCAGCAGGTCGACGGCGTGCATGCGGACCAGCACCGGTTCGGTGCCCGAGATGTCGCCCTTCACCAGGGCCAGATGCTCCTGGTATTCGACCGTGTTGGCATAGACCACGGCGCGCCAGTCGCCGCCGGCGGGGTGGTGATAGTCGCCTTCCTCCACGCGGCGCACCAGCCGCTCGGTCAGGCGGCGATGGGCGATCAGGTCGGCGATCGTGCCCAGCTTCAGGTTGTGCTTCTGCGCGAAGGTCACCAGGTCGGGCATGCGCGCCATGGTGCCGTCGTCGTTCATGATCTCGCAGATCACCGCGGCCGGCGCCAGGCCGGCCTTGCGGGCGATGTCCACCGATGCCTCGGTATGGCCGGCGCGCACCAGCGTGCCGCCCTCGCGCGCCATCAGCGGGAACACGTGGCCGGGCGTGGTGATGTCTTCGCGCGTGCTTTCCGGATTGATCGCCACCGCGATGGTGCGGGCGCGGTCGGCGGCCGAGATGCCGGTGGTCACGCCTTCCCGCGCCTCGATCGAGACGGTGAACGCGGTCTGG
>CAYZKM010000710.1:0-2619 GCA_964478525.1 uncultured Bifidobacterium sp. | reverse complement strand
GGCGACCGACAGTCGGGCACTTGCCGCGGCGGCGAGGTCGGCGATCCGGGCGGCGACGATGGTTGCCAACGGGCGCGCGGTGGATGCATCGACGACGACGAGGTCGGCTCTCCGCCCGGGTTCGATCGTTCCGCGGTCGGTAAGGCCTGCCGCGCGGGCCGGATTGGACGAAATCAGTGCCCACGCCTTTGGCAGGTCCAGAACGCCGCGTCCCGCCAGGATGAAAGCCGCGCGGCTCATCGCCGGGTAGTAATAGTCCGAGGTCAACACGGAGCAGATGCCGGCTTCCGCCAGGCGCGCGGCCGAGGCCCAGCCGAGGTGCGAGCCGCCGCGTACCACATTCGGGCACCCCATGGCGACGAAGTCACCGGCCGCGATGGCGGCGGCGGCGACGTCCTCGGCCATCGGGAACTCGCAGATGCGGGCGCCGCGAGCGCGGAATTCGTCGCGCGCTTCGATGCTGTGGTCGTCGTGGCTGGCCATCGGGAGCCCGGCGGCTCGCGCGGCGGCGGCGATGCGGTCCAGCCCGTCCGGCACGTCGCCGGCCCTGGACGCGACGCCATGCGCCAGGTCCTGGAACGCATCCATCTTCATGCCGGCGCGGCCGGCATATTTCGCGCCCTCCACGGGATCCCTCAGCTTGCGGATGATCGCCGGCGTGTGATCGTTGAAGGCCAGCAGATGGACCCGACCGGCGGCGATATCCGCCAGTGCCGTCTCCAGCGCCTCCAGGTTGTACGCCTCCCATCGCAGGTGGACGCGCATGTCGCAGGTCCAGTCGCCGGCATCCAGCACATCCAGCACAGCGCGCCAGGCGGTCAGGCTGCGCAGGCCCGGTTCCCAGGACAGGGTGACACCGTGATGGGCCGTGGTAATGCCGTTGGCGAGCAACTGCGCCTCGGTATCGCGCATGGCTAGATCGGTGGGGAAGTCCACGCCCGGGCGCGGCTGCATCTGCCGTTCAAATGCGTCGCCGTGCAGGTCGACGATACCAGGGAGTACCAGAAGGCCCGAGACATCGAGCACAGGACCGCTGGGACCCCGGCCGAGGCGATCAATGACACCGTCGCGCACGGCCAAATCCGTGCGCTGGAGGCCGTCCTGCGCCAGCAGCACGGTGCTGACGGCCAGAAGCAGATCACGCATCGTCAGCACCTTTCAGGGTTCGAACACGATTTGCACGCGGGGCGTGGGATAGCAACCGATGGAGAACTCGATCACCGCACCGCTGCGGTCGACATTGACACTCTCCGTCACCAGCACCGGACGAGACCGCGCGGTGCGGAGCAGGTCCGCCTCTGACGGCGTGGGCAGGCGAGCGGAGACGCGCGTCTGCTGGCGGAGGTAATCATCAATGCCGACGGCCTGGAGTGCTTCCGTGATCGACGGCGTCGCGCGCAGCGCCTCCTCGATCCCTTTCAGGCGCACGGCGGGAAAGTAGTGCCGCGTCAGCGACACCGGGCGATCATCGGCAAAGCCGACGCGTTCCAGCAGGACGACCCGCCCACCGGCACGGATTCCCAAGCCACGGGCGACGCGCTGGTCAGAAGTGACTTCCTGCAACCGTAGGATCCGGCCAGACGGTTCCTTATTGTGGCGCCGTATCCACTGCGAGAAGCGGGTGCGGGCCTCCACCGCGTAGTCCAGCACATCCTCGGCAACGAAGCTGCCGCGGCCCTGTTCGACACGCACCAGGCCATGACGCGACAGTTCCTCCAGGGCGCGGCGGACGGTGTGGCGATTGACACCAAAGCGTGCCGACATTTCCGCCTCGGTCGGCAGTTGCGTGCCGGGCTGGCTTACGCCGGCGGCGATTTCTTCACGCAGGCGATTGTAGATCTGCCGCCAGAGGGCGATGCCCTCCTGACGCTCAACCGGATGGGTCGGCGGGTGATCCGCAACCGTCATCGATGTTTCATCCACCAGGCTATCCCGAGCTGCCAGAAGGCGGTTGACCATAGGCGGGTTCGGCTCTACTTGTCTAGACATCTACACATGAAGCGAACCGCCGATGACAGCCGAGACCGCTGATCCCGATCCCGCCCGGCGCCGCTGGATGTCCGTTCTGGCCCGTGCCGGCGCGGCGGAGATCGAAGCCGGCCTGGCCATGTGCGGCCCGTTGCCGCCTCATACCGTGATCAGGGGGCCAGAGGGCGGCCTGGTGATGGTGCGCGGCCGCATCGGCGGCGGCGGCGGGCCGTTCAACCTGGGCGAGATGACGGTCACACGCTGCACGGTGCGCACGGCGGACGGGCGAGTGGGCCATGCCTATGTCGCCGGGCGGGACGCGCGCCAGGCAGAACTCGCCGCCCTCGCCGACGCTCTGATGCAGCACCCGGACTGGAACGATCGCGTGGAGCGGGCTGTGGTTGGTCCGCTGGCGGCGGTGCAGGAAGCGGCCAAAGCCGATCGAGCGGCGAAGGCCGCCGGCACGAAAGTGCAGTTCTTCGCCATGCAGACGACACGCTGATGACCGACACGCTGACTCCCGGCTTCGCCGACCCGGTTGCTGACGCGCAGGCGTGCTTCCGGGCCGTGCTGGACGCGCTGGCGCACCCAGGGCGTTCCCTTGTCGTCCTTGTGATCCTTGTGGTCCTTGCCTGAATCTCGCGTGCAGCC
>CAYZKM010000709.1:0-2620 GCA_964478525.1 uncultured Bifidobacterium sp. | reverse complement strand
ATCGCACGACAACCGGTGCGGCTGCTACGGAACAGTTCACATTTTGCCGATTTGACTGGAGGCGTGTATGGGGTTCCAGGTGGCTGGAAATGCGTTCAGATGGCGTTTTCCATGTGCGCGACGAGTTCGCGCAGGGTTGTGGCGGTATTTCTGAGCATTGCCGATGCGTCGCCCAGTCCGTCGGCTGCAATGGAGTGATCCGAGACAGCCTGGGCGAGTTGTTCCATGTTCGCGACGACGCCTTCGGACACGCTGGCCTGTTCCCTCAATTCCGCCAGCACCTGTTCGGTCTGCTGCGCGGCTTGCTTGCTGTGCTGGCAGATGCGATCGATATAGGTGGAGCTGTTGGAGATCCGTTCCATGCTGCCATGCACGTCCGACGCGGCTTTGCCCATCGTGGTGACGGCCGTCTCGGATTGGCCGATCACCTCACCGATGACCTCGGTGATGTCGCGGGTGCTGGCGGCCGTTCGTTCGGCCAGTTTGCGCACCTCGTCGGCGACCACGGCAAATCCGCGCCCTTGTTCGCCGGCGCGGGCGGCCTCGATGGCGGCATTGAGGGCCAGCAGGTTGGTCTGGTCGGCAATGTCGCGGATGATCCGGGTGAGTTCGGTGATGCGGCCGACGGAGCTGTTCATCGTTCGGATCCGCTCTTCGGTGTCGGAGACGACCTGTGCGGCGTCGCGGCTCTCCCGGATGCCGACCGCCATCGCCTCCAGCGCCGAGGTGGACGCGTTGTCGGTGAGTTGCACGATCTGGAAGGAGTCTTCCGTGTTGGAAGCGGCGAGACCGATAGAGGTCTTGAGGTCGCTGATCGCTTTGGCGATATCGTTGATGCGGTCGGACTGGAAGCGCGCGGTCGTGATCATCGATTGCAGCAGGGCATCCAGTTCCTTGGAGCGCTCGTCCAGCGTACGGGCCGAGACCAGCATGTCGGCGAAGGTGGCGTGGAGGTTGATCCGCATGCCTTCGAGGGCGAGGAACAGGCGGGGCAGGGTACCGCTGGGCGGGGCGATGCGCTGGGTCAGGCGACCTTCCCGGATCAGCGTCATGCCGTCTTCGAGTTTGGCGAGCGGTGTGATGTAACGGTGATGGAGCAGCCATGCAAAGCCGATGGCGAGCCCGCTGCCGAGGGTCGCGGCAGCCGTGCCCAGCTCTGTGGACCCGGCGAGCAGGGAGACCCACGGGGCTCCACCGGTGAGCAGTGCGCAACCGGGCAGCATCCAGCCCGACCGGCTGACCGGCAGGATGGGCGTGCGGGGCAGGGCAGCGTTGCGGTCGCGCACGCGGGCATAAAGCTGTTCGGCGGCGCGCACGTCGTCGGCGCGGGGTGGGTTGCGCACCGACATATAGCCTTTGATGCGGCCGCTTTCGGTCAGCGGGGTGACGAAGGCTTCGACCCAGTAATAGGCGCCGGACTTGCAGCGGTTCTTGACGATGCCCCGCCAGGGCTGCCCCTGGCCGATCGTCCGCCACATGTCCTCGAAGGCTTCGGGCGGCATGTCCGGATGCCGTACGATGTTGTGGTTTGAACCAACGAGCTCCTCGCGGGAAAAACCGCTGATGGCCACGAAGGAGTCGTTGGCGTAAGTGATGATGCCTGCCGGATCGGTCTTGGTGACGATTGGCTTGCCGGGCTCCAGGCGGATCTCCTGGTTGATGACCGGTAGATTGACCTTCATGTCCTGTCCTTGTCTGCGAGCGGTGCACACGTTGATGGGGCGATCGACTGCCGCGGGCGTCTGGATGCGGCGGGGCGCAGGACATCCAGCAGCATGCCGAACAGGGCTTCGGGATCGAAGGGTTTGCAGATGAACCCGTTCATGCCGGCTTCGTGGCAGGCCTGCCGGTCTTCGGAGAATGCATTGGCGGTCATGGCGATGATGGGGAGCTCGGCGAGGTCAGGGGTCCCGCGAATGCGCCGGGTTGCCTCAATGCCGCCCATGCGCGGCATCTGCATATCCATCAGGATCACGTCGTAGAAGGCGGCGTCGAGGCGCTCAAGCGCCTGAAGGCCGTCGTGTGCCAGATCGACGTTGGCGGTGACTGTGGAGAGCAGTTCCTTCGTGACTTCACCGTTGATCGGTTCGTCGTCGACGATGAGGACACGGATGTCTGCGAATTGGCGGGCGAGCTCGGCTTCGGCGGTCGACTGCTGAAAGGGTGGTTCGAGCGTCGTGAGCGCTTCGGCTTTCTTGAGCGTGACTTCGAACCAGAACCGGCTCCCCATGCCCGGGCTGCTGCTTACGCCGACCTTACCGCTCATCATGCTGGCCAGCCGCTGGGCGATGGCCAGACCGAGGCCTGTGCCGCCGTAACGGCGGGTGGTGGAGCTGTCCAATTGTTCGAAGGCCTTGAACAAGCGCGGGCTGGCGTCCTCGGGAATGCCGATGCCGGTATCCGAGACTTCGAAACGAAGATGCATCGATTGGCTGCTCTCCGTTTCTATCCGGGCTTGCAGGGTAATGCTGCCGCGCTCAGTGAACTTGCACGCGTTGCCCAGATAGTTGAGCAGGATCTGGCGGATCCGCGTGGCGTCGCCTATACAAAACATCTCGCACGCGGGGATGTCGAGGTCTAGCGCAATGCCCTTGCCGGTAATGCGGTCCGCCATGAGGGT